>JAIBAF010000004.1 GCA_019695335.1 bacterium | reverse complement strand
TGTTCGGACTGGTTTCGTTTGTTGCAGTGCAGCGAACTAAAGAAATCGGTATACGCAAAGTTCTGGGAGCAACTATTCCAAACATTATAATAATGTTTGGCAAAGAATTTTTGATTTTGATCGCATTGGCTTTTCTTGTTGCCTCGCCTGTCGCTTATTTTATGATGAATAGCTGGCTTGAGAATTTTGTTTACAGAGTGTCCATAGGCGCCGGAGTGTTTGTAGTGGCGATCGTGTTTACCGTGACTCTTGCAATTATTACGATCGGCTACCGCATAATAAAAATGGCGTCAGCCAATCCGGTCGAGGCGTTGAAATACGAGTAACAAACGCAGAATCATCATTTTAAATCATTGGAGCAAGGCATGTTCAAAAATTATCTGAAAATTGCCGTCAGGAATTTATCGAAATCCAAATGGTATTCATTGATCACCATTGCGGGACTGGCCATTGGTATGAGTGCGTGTGTTCTGATTGTGATGTACGTTCGTGATGAATTGAAATATGATCGCTTTCATGCTAACGCAGAGCGTACTTACCGTGTCACGACTGATTCACCAAGTTTCGGCCATCTTTCAAGTTCAGCACCTGCATTGGCCGATGTTTTGAAAACCGGTTATCCCGAAGTAGAAAAAGTTACCCAGGTATTTAAGCACTGGTTCTCGCCTTTAATTGCCCATGAACAAACAGCGAATATCGAAGAGAAGTTTTTCTTTGCGGATGAAAGCTTCTTTGATGTTTTTTCATTTGAATTATCTTCAGGCGATGCTCGTACAGCCTTACAAGCGCCGTTTACAATGGTAATCACTCAAGCGGCAGCTACGAAATATTTTGGCAATGAAAATCCTGTCGGCAAAACTTTATGGTATAATTCGAAACATGAATTCACCATTACCGGTGTTTTAAAATCAGTGCCGTACAACACGCACGTTCATCCGGATTTTATTGCATCGGCATCAAGCCTTCCTAAAGTCATGTGGCCGACTTTTCTCAAAGGCTGGGGACAGATGGTAAAAACGTATGCCGTCTTGAACGATGCGGCCAATGCTTCACCGCTTGAAAATAAATTGAGTGTTTTGTACGCACGCCGCTTTGGCGATCAAAATCAAACGCATCTGAAATTGCAGCCGATCACGGACATTCATTTGTATTCGCATTTATCCGGAGAATTCGAAGAAAATAATGACGTCCGTTATGTGTATTTGTTGACGGCCATTGCCGCAATCATTCTGCTGATTTCGGTGATTAATTATGTGAACCTTGCTACGGCGCGTTCGCAAACGCGTTTGAGAGAAATCGGCATGCGCAAAATTCTCGGCGCTTACCGGCGTATGTTGATCGTACAGTTTTTGACGGAATCGGTGATCATTGCGCTGGTTGCTCTGTTCGGTAGCATCGTTCTCATCGAATTTGCATTACCGGTGATTAATCAATATGCCGAAAAACAATTAGTGCTTAATTATTGGTCGGACGGATGGATGCTGTTTGCGATGACTCTGGTAACGGGGCTGGGCGCCGGTTTGTATCCGGCCGTATTTTTGTCGCGCATGCAGCCCGCTAAAACTTTGCGGCCGCAGGCCGAAACACTGCGGCTCGGAGGTTGGGCAAGGCAATCGCTCGTGGTCCTTCAATTCTCAGCTTCTATCGCGATGGCGATTGCAACGATGATTATTTTAGATCAATTGCGTTATATGCAATCGGCAGAATTGGGATTCAACAAACAACAGGTTTTGATCATCCCGATGAAAGACGAATCGATGGAATCCAACGCCCGTGCATTTTCATCGGAATTAACACTGAATTCAAAAATTTTATCCGTGAGTTCTGCCAATGCATTTCCCGGTAAAGGTCACGCAGGCGATTATCTTGGCCGGCCTGGTACTGACGAAACAATTCCGGCTTCATTCAATTGGATTACCGAAGATTTTGTTAAAACACTTGGGCTTAAAATAATTGCCGGCCGCAACGTATCTTCCGCTTTTCCGTCCGATCCTCACCAAGCTGCGTTACTGAATGAATCAGCCGTCAAGGCCATGGGTATTGAGTTGCCGGATCGGGCGATCGGGAAAACTGTTTTTGCCAAAGGTGTTGACGGAGATAAACAGCGTACGATCGTTGGCGTCGTGGCTGATTTCCATTTTCAATCGTTGCATCATGTTATCGAACCGATGGTACTCTTACCACAATGGGATCACCTTGCCTACATGTTAGTTCGCATTGACGGACAAGATATTCCGTCGACGATTAAATTTATCGGCAAAACGTGGGAGCAATTCGCAAAGGCTCAACCGTTTACTTATACTTTTCTTGATCAGGAATTCGACAGGCATTACCGCGCGGAACAAGATTGGAGTTCAGTGATGAGTTACGGAACCATGATTGCGCTTGGAATTGCAGTTCTTGGGTTGCTCGGGCTAGCTGCATTTACCACGCAGCGTCGTACGAAAGAAATCGGGATCCGTAAAGTTCTCGGTGCAACTTCCGGACGAATCATTACGATGATTTCGGCTGATTTTTTAAAGCTGATTTTGATCGCCAATGTATTGGCTTGGCCGGCAGCGTATTGGCTGATGACATCATGGCTTGAAAATTTTGCGTATCGCACAAGTATTCATGCCGGAACGTTCATAGCAGCCGGCTCGGTTGCTATGATCATCACGTTATTGGCAGTTGGCATTCAATCAATCCGCGCCGCTAACGCCAACCCGGTCGATGCTTTGAAATACGAATAAAAATGCAGCATAAAAGACAAAGGTTAAAGACATGTTCGACAATTATCTGAAAATTGCTTTCCGAAATCTTGTTAAGCACAAACATTACAGTTTGATCAATATTTTTGGACTTTCGGTAGGCCTTGCCGTGTGTACGCTGATGGTGATGTACATTCAACATGAATTTTCTTACGATCAATTCCATTCGGAGAATAATAAAATTTACCGTGTGGTCAATTATCTCCAATTAGATCCCACATCTAATTTTGCCCGTACTGCTCCATTACTTGCTCCGACATTGAAGAGCGATTTCAGTGAAATCGAGGCTTCCGGCCGGTTATTCAAATTCATTGGCAATGTTCGTTCAGGTGATCGTCAATTTCAGGAAAACAGTTTCTTTTTTGCTGATCCGGATATTTTCAAAATTTTTTCATTTGAATGGATCGAGGAAAAACCATCGGCCGCTCAAGAAAGACCTAATACGGTCGTCTTAAGTGCATCGGCCGCTAAAAAATATTTTGGTGATCAGAATGCCGTCGGTCAAATTCTGATGATCCGTGACTCGATTCCGCTGACCGTGGCCGGCGTGGTTCAGGATATGCCGACAAATTCACATTTTCATTTTGATTTTCTTGCATCGTTTGCAACGTGGAAAGCCATGGCGCCGGAACGGCAATTGAACACGTGGCGTAATAACATTTATTATACCTATATCAAATTGCACGATGCGGCTTTCAGGTACAGTCTGGAGCAACAACTGCCGTTTTTTGTCAAAAAGTACATCGATCCGGAAGGATCGGTCCAACTTGATTTACAGCCGCTTACCGGCATTCATTTAAACTCACATCTGAAGAATGAACTCGAGCCAAACGGCAGTCTTCAGAACACGTATATTTTTTCCGCCATCGCTTTTTTCGTCCTTCTGTTGGCTTGCATTAATTATATGAATATGGCGACAGCACGCTCGATGCATCGTATGAAAGAAATCGGTTTACGTAAAGTCGTCGGTGCCGGCCGCGGCGAATTGATTCGGCAATATCTGGGAGAAAGCATCTTGCTTTGTGCGATATCGTTTCTAATTGCATTGGGTCTGGTTGAATGGGTTTTACCTTATTTTAATTCTTTTACAGGCAAAGATCTTTCGTTGCAATGGCTGTCAAATCCAGTAATGGCATTGATAGTCGTGCTGCTGGTTATGACAGTAGGTTTGCTGGCGGGAATTTATCCGGCGCTCTATTTGTCCGGATTAAAACCTTCGGAATCCTTAAAAGGGCGTAGCGGTTTAGCAAACCGTTCGACTCTCGGGGTTCGGAAAGTACTGATCATTTTCCAATTTACAGCCGCGGTAGCTTTGATGATCGGAACAGGCGTCGTTTACCAACAACTTCAATTTGTACGATCGCAGAATCTCGGGTTTGAAAAAGAACAAATCGTTGTAGTTCCGTTTTTGTGGGACAAACTTGTTCAGGATCGCTACGAAACGCTCAAAAAAGAATTAATTTCCGAATCGTCGATCCTGAGTGTGACGGCGACCGGCGATATTCCGGGGCGAATGTCCACGCACATGAGCTATTGGACTGAAGGGATGAATGACGATGAATCGCTGGGAATCAATTTACTTACCGTCGATCCGGATTTTGTCAAAACCTATCAATCTAAAATTCTGGCCGGTCGCGATTTTTTTAACGATTCACAAGCTGATTGGAAAACAAGTTTTATCGTCAATGAAGCGGCTGTGCGACAATCCGGATGGTCGTCAGCGCAAGATGCCATCGGAAAACGGTTTGCGATGAACGAGGATGGACGGATTATCGGCGTGATCAACGATTTCCATTTTAATTCTCTGCATGAAACGATCGAACCACTTGTTTTGGCCATTTGGCCGTCATGGAATGGTTATGTTTCGATACGGGTTGATATGAACCGTGCGTCCGATGCCGTCACGGCGATCCAGAGTATTTGGAAAAAAGTTTTACCGACGCGTCCGTGTGAATATTTTTTCCTGAACGACGATCTCGATCGTCAATATCGTGCTGACGAAAAATTCAGCGCCACTGTGATGATCTTTGCGGCTATGTCAGTGTTTATTGCGTGCCTCGGATTGCTTGCGCTGGCATCGTTCGCGACCCAGCAGAGAACAAAAGAAATCGGTATTCGTAAAGTATTAGGCGCTACCGTTCCGGGAATTGTTGTCGAAATGTCCAAAGATTTCATGAAGCTTGTTGTAACCGCTAACGTCGTTGCGTGGCCGATTGCGTATTATACTATGTCCGTTTGGCTCGAGGATTTTGCGTATAGAATTTCAGTAGGTATAGGTATTTTTTTATTAGCGACCGTTGTCAGTCTTGCTTTGGCCTTCATCACGGTCAGCGCGTTGTCCATGCGGGCGGCAAATGCCAATCCCGTAAGTGCTCTGAAATACGAATAAAATACACACAAACAAATCCAAATCTGAGAGGATGTATGTTTAGAAATCTATTTTTGTGCTTTTTTACTTTGACACTGATTTCATTTTCAGCTAAGGCGCAGGTTATTCCATTCGATTCGCCGCGGTGGGAAATTGCGGGCCAAGAATTTAAAATCGTCGATTACCTCGGGCAAAAAGCTTTGTATTTGAAAGGCGCTGGCGCAGGAGTTGCCGATGCTGATTTTACAAATGGTACGATTGAATTTGATATTGCCGTTACCGGAGAACGGGGATTTATGGGCGCGGTATGGAGAGTTCAAGATCCGAAAAATTATGAAAATTTCTATATCCGGCCACACCAATCAGGTAATCCTGATGCGAATCAATATACACCGGTATTCAATGACATACCGGCGTGGCAGCTCTATTACGGCGAAGGATACGGTCATCCGGTTAAATATGTTTTCAATCAATGGATGCACATCAAAATTGCCGTATCAGGCACTCAGGCGGAAGTTTACATTCAGGATATGGAAAAACCAGCGATCTTCATTGACGAAATGAAAATGCCGGTTCGTTCCGGGAGCGTCGGTTTAACGAACAGTAATTTTACCGGCGCCTACTTCGCGAATTTTCAATTTACTAAATCGGAAAACCAACCGCTCAAAGGCACTCCGTCTCCCAAAAAAGAAATGCCATCGGGTTCGGTAATGGCGTGGCAAATCTCTAATACCATTTCTGAAAAATCGCTTGAGAATGTTACAGAATTAAATAAAACGGTTACCGGAAACCTTAAATGGACCAAACTAGAATGTGAAATTACCGGATTGGCCAATCTCGCACGAGTTCAAGGTGTTACCGATAGCCTCAATACGGCATTTGCCAAAATCACTGCCGTTTCTGAGAAAGAACAAATCAAAAAGATGGTGATCGGTTTCAGCGATCGTGTAAAAGTTTTCTGCAATGGAAAATTACTATATGCCGGAATGAATAATTACCTGTCGCGCGATTACCGGTTTCTTGGAACGATCGGATATTACGATACAATTTATTTGCCGCTTCAAAAAGGTAAAAATGAAATCTGGCTGGCTGTTTCAGAGGATTTTGGAGGCTGGGGAATCCAGGCAAGATTTCCGGATATGAAAGATATGGTTATCAATCATTGATAAGAAAAGGAGATGTGGAATGTTCCAAAATTATTTTAAGATTGCCTTGCGCAATCTTCTGAAACACAAGTCATATTCATTGATCAATATTACCGGTCTGTCCATTGGAATGGCGTGCTGCATGTTGATGCTGTTATACATTCAGGATGAACTTAGTTACGACCGGTTTAACGAAAAAGCGGACCGTGTGTACCGGATTGTAGCCAGTAACAGCGGAGACGGACAGCCAACCAATGCGAACGGTGCATTTTCCTGGGCTCCGGCGATGCGTACGGATTTTAGCCGGGAAGTTGAACACGCCGTTCGTTTTCGGAAAATGGGATGGAATGAAAAACGGGTAATCGCTTACGGTGAAAACCGTTTTTATGAACCCAATCTTTTTTTTGCTGATGCTGACGTATTCGATGTATTCACATTTCCGTTTATCAATGGCGATGCTCATACGGCGCTTGTGAGGCCCAATACGTTAGTAATTACCGAATCTATGTCTCGGAAGTATTTCGGCGATCAGTCAGCGCTTGGCAAGACATTGGCCATCGACGCCAATAACGACGGACAATTTACAGGTTACGAAGTAACGGGCGTTATCAAAGATTTGCCGTCCAATTCGCACATTCAATTTGATTTCCTGGCTTCGTTTTCAAGCCTTAAAGGGCGTATCGAAGGCTGGGGATTTGATCCGGTTTTTACGTACGTGTTGCTCGCGTCGAGCACTTCTAAATCGGAAATGGAATCAAGATTCGACGCGTTTTTAAAAAAACACATGAAAGAACCATGGTATTCGATCAGTCTTCAACCTCTGCCTGAAATTCGGCTTCACTCTAAATTACGGGCCGAATTAACGCCCAATGGCGACATGCGTTATATATATATATTTTCGGCCATTGCCGTTTTTATTCTGGTGATCGCATGTATCAATTTTATGAATCTTGCGACGGCTCGCTCGGCCCAACGCGCACGTGAAGTCGGTATGCGGAAAGTGCTTGGTGCATACCGATCTCAATTGATCCGGCAATTTCTCAGTGAAGCTTTGATGTTGAGCTTTTTGTCGACGATAATCAGCTTTGGATTGATTGAATTATTCCTCCCGGTTTTCAATAATATTTCCGGAAAACGCATGACCATTGATTTTCTTTCCAATCTGCCGATGCTTGGTGGTTTAATAATCACAGGTTTGGCGGGTGGGCTTGCCACAGGAAGTTATCCTGCATTTTTTCTTTCGGCATTTCAACCGATTGAAGTGCTGAAAGGCAAACTGAAGAGTGGAAGCGCGTGGACGGCATGGTTTCGAAAAGGTTTAGTGATTTTCCAATTTGCAATTTCGGTTATTCTGATTATTGGAACACTGGCTGTATCGGATCAAATGCAGTTGATTCGTCGATTTAATCTTGGTTTTGATCGTGATCAGATTGTCATTTTGCCGGTTAATGACGGCATTCGTCAGAACGTAGCAGCATTTCGTACGGCTATGCTGAACAACGCAGGCGTGCAAAATATGACGATGACTGAGCAGGTGCCGGCTCGTTCCGGAAATGGTAATGACTATATAGTCGAGGGATTACCTGAAGAACTAGGATTACACCGCTATTTTGTAGATTATTATTTTCTGCAAACGTACGGCATTCCGTTGGTTGCCGGGCGTAACTTCGATGACATGCGTCCTTCCGATGCCACTGATGCATTTCTGGTCAACGAAACATTTTTACGTGAAGCCGGGTGGAAATCTCCGGAGATGGCTCTGGGCAAATCCGTTAAAACGAATTGGGGCGGTCAGGTTATTAAAGGCGTCATTGTCGGAGTAACTAAGGATTTTCAATTATTTTCATTCAGGGAGGAAGTAACGCCGTTGGCCATCAACATGCGGCCGTTAGAAAATTTAAATTTTATTTCCCTTCGCATTGCTACCGACGGATATGCATCCGTTCTGAATCATATTGAATCTGTGTGGAATCAATTTTCTCCCGATTACCCGTTTGATTACTACTTCCTCAATGACGATTTCGATCGATTACATCGGGCCGATGAACAACTTGGCCGCGTATTCGCTTATTTTGCGTCTCTTGCAATTTTTATTGCATGCCTTGGCCTTTTCGGATTGGCTGCATTCACGACCGAGCAGCGCACAAAAGAAATAGGTATCCGAAAAGTACTGGGTGCGAGCGTGGGTGGTATCGTGACTTTGTTATCAAAGGATTTTGTCAAGCTGGTGATCATTGCGGGCATAGTGGCTTGCCCGGCAGCTTATTATATGATGCAACAATGGCAGGCTGATTTCGTTTACAAAGCGCCGTTAAGCGCTTTAACATTTCTGGTAGCAATGGGATTAGCTCTGCTGATCGCTCTTGCAACCGTAAGTTATCAGGCGATAAAAGCCGCTACTTCTAATCCCGTAAAAACTTTGAAATACGAATAGACGGACCTTGTCTAAGGATGGAAAACGTATTCAACTATTGAATCAGGGTGAACGGACGGCCAATGCATAGATTGTAATTTCGAGATCAAATGCATTCCGTTCTCCCGTTTCCATTTTAATAAGGAGAATTTGCATGTTCCGAAACTATTTCAAAATTGCCGTGCGCAATTTATGGAAGCAGAAGACATATTCGTTTATCAATATCGCCGGATTAAGCGTCGGCCTGGCCGCGTTTATTTTGATCTTTATGTATGTGAAAGAGGAAATCCGCTATGATGCGTTTCACGAAAAAGGCTCCCGCATTTACCGGATGTATTATGAAAGACAAGATGAAAGTAATTTTGTCAGCGCTCCGGCATTACCAACCGGTGTAGGCGCAACGCTCAAAAACGATATTCCCGGGATAGAATCGGTCGTACGATTCTACGCAACAAAACCCATCTTAACAATCGGGGATCAACCGTTCAGAGAAGACGCGTTTTATTTTACCGATCACGGCGTGTTCGAAATGTTTTCTTTTCCGTTGATTACGGGGGATCCGAAGACCGCTTTGTCTGAACCGTTTTCAATCGTGCTGACTGAAACAATGGCCAAAAAATATTTCGGCGATAAGGATCCTGTCGGTAAAATTGTTCGTTATGAAAATCAGTACGATATGAAAGTAACTGGAGTAATGAAAGATATTCCAAAAACCTCTCATCTTCAATTCGACTGTCTTGCCTCCTTCCTTTCATTACAGGAAATTCTGAGATACTTGTTAAAGGAACGGGTGCTCAATGACTGGGTGATGTGGTCATTTAATACGTACGTATTGCTGCCTGAAAATTTATCGCCGGCCGAATTGGAAACTCCTTTCCGGGCTTTTCTGGATAAAAATGTCGAAGCGCCTGAAAATAAAAAATTGAAACTTGGGCTTCAGCCGCTTATGGATATTCACCTAAAGTCCAACCTTAAAAACGGTGATACTCCCACCAATAGCGACATTAAAAATATTTATATTTTTGCAATGGTAGGGTTTTTTGTATTGCTATTGTCATGCATCAATTTTACGAACCTTTCGATTGCCCGGTCAGGCGCGCGTTTAAAAGAAGTAGGCTTACGAAAAGTTGTAGGGGCACAACGTGGCCAGTTGATCCGTCAATTTTTTGGGGAGTCAACTTTGTATTGTGCGGTATCTTTTGCATTGTCATTATTATGGGTGGAATTGCTTATTCCGGCATTCAACGATTTGTCTGGGCGTCAGTACACATTGAGCTCTAGTATCTCCGGATTGGAGTGGGCCATATTATCAATCGTGCTGATGATAGTAGCGTCTGTTGCCGGAGGATATCCCTCACTGTTTTTGTCCTCATTTCGTCCGGCTTCAATTTTAAAAGGCAATTTTAAAATGAAGTCGCGTACAGGATTGCGGCGCATTTTGATTATGGCCCAGTTTACAATTTCAATCGCCCTGATGATTGCGACATTGGTCGTTCATAGGCAGTTACAATTTATGCAGAATTCCAAACTCGATCTGGCTAATGATCAAATCGTTGTGATGCCGCTGTCTGAAGGAATTAAAAAACAATACGAGGCTTTTAAACAGGAGCTGCTTAAAAATCCGTCCATTGTCGATATGTCGGCGGCTTCATCTGTTCCGGGCCGCGGTCAATTTCACCAAACGTATCATGCGGAAGGTGCCAATGAAGGCGATAATTTATTTTGGTCGACGGTGATTACTGATCATGAGTTTGTCAAAACGTATGGAATTGAAATTTCCAGCGGCCGCGATTTTTCGGAAAGTATCGCTACAGATGCCAGCGAAGCTTTTATCCTCAACGAAACCGCAGCGTTACAACTTGGATGGACCGAACCGCTCGGCAAGGAAATTACATTACTGAATGAAACACCGCCTCTTAAAGGGCGTGTGATCGGTTTGGTCAGAGATTTTCATTTCCGGTCGATGAAAGAACAAATTGAACCGCTGGTGATTCGTATCCAGTCATTCTGGCATCGAGTTGTTTCGATCCGTATACACAGTTCAGGAATATCTGAAACGATGACTTCACTCGAATCGGTTTGGAAGCAATTTGCTCCAGATCGCCCTTTTGAATATTCTTTCATTGATCAGGAATTTGAAAAATTCTATCGATCAGAGGAACGATTATCCGACTTGTTTCTTTATTTTTCCATTCTGGCTATCGGTATTGCTTGCCTGGGGCTTTTCGGATTAGCGTCGTATTCTGCTGAACAACGGACAAAAGAAATCGGTATCCGTAAAATATTAGGCGCAAGCGTGCCGCGTTTAATTGCTTTATTGTCTAAAGAATTCACGCTGCTGGTTGTTCTTGCCAATATCATTGCGTGGCCGGCGGCGTACTTTTTTATGAGCCGTTGGTTACAGGATTTTGCGTATCGAACTCCCGTGACTGTGGATATCTTTGTCATTGCAGCCCTTATGGCATTATTGATTGCCTTTTTGACTGTAAGCGGTCAGGCATTGAAAGCAGCGACCTCGAATCCTGCAGAAATTTTGAAATACGAATAAAAAAGAACCATGGAGAACGGGTGTTTTATACCCGTTCTCCCGGTTAAAAATAAGGAGAATTTCATGTTCCAAAATTACCTGAAGATCGCGCTTCGTAATTTACTGAAACACAAATTGTTTTCTTTCATTAATATTGCGGGATTGGCAGTGGGTATGACGTCATGCCTGCTCATTGTGTTATACGTTTGGGATGAAGTCAGTTATGAAGCTCAGCATGAAAAAGCCGACAGGATTTTCAGGTTAAATTGTGAATATTTCCTCCCAAAAAATGCCGGTTCTGAAGCCTATGCTGTCACCGGCCCCGGTGTGGCGCCCTTAATCGTTAAAGATTATCCTGAGATAGAATCTATCGTTCGCCTTCGCCGTTTGCAAGATAACTTAATCCAAAAGCCGAACACGACAGAGAGATTTTATGAATCAATCGTTTATGCCGACTCCACTCTTTTTGATGTCTTTACGTTGCCACTTTTGTCAGGTAACGCTTCGACGGCACTGGATAATCCTTATTCGATAATTATTTCTAAAGCTATGGCACATAAATATTTTGGTAATGAAGATGTTGTTGGAAAGACATTAACGTTGCCGATGGATACGGTCAATTTTACCATTATGGGCGTTTTGGATGATCCTGCCAAACCTTCGCATCTGCAATTTGATTTTATCGCTTCCTTTTCGACGCTGAGAAATTTTCACTTTAATCTTACCGGCTGGTGGAATTTTAGCTATCATACATTTGTATTGTTGAAACCGGAAACCGATGTAGCGGCGTTTGCAGAAAAAATAAAGGATATTTCGCACCGATATATTCCAGAGCAAGAAAAAATGTCCGGTTATTCTCAGGACTATTCACTGATCAATCTTAAAAATATTCATCTCGATTCTCATTTACGTACGGAATTCTCTGTGAATGGTAAGCGCATTTATGTGTATACGTTTTTTGGGATTGGCATTTTAATACTGCTAATCGCCTGTATCAATTTTATGAATCTCTCGACGGCGCGTTCATTGATTCGTGCGAAAGAAGTCGGTGTTCGGAAAGTCGTAGGGGCGTTTCGTTCACAGCTCATCCGTCAATTTTTGACGGAATCCTTGGTGATCACAACGCTTGCACTGGTTATGTGCATTATTTTTGCTGAGATGGCTTTACCGTGGTTGAATCAATTAGCGGACAAACAATTAACGCTCAATCTTACTAGAAATCCTCTTGTGGTCGCGGCTGTGGCCTTCATCGTTTTATTAACGGGGTTCGGTGCAGGTATGTATCCGGCTGTTTTTCTATCCTCGTTTGCACCGATATCGGTTCTCAAAAGCTTTCGCAATTCGTCCAAAGGCGCTTTTCTTCGTAAAAGTCTTGTAACGTTTCAATTTTCGATATCCATCGGCCTCATTGCAGGAATCGTGTTGGTGCATAATCAAATTCAATTCATGCGTGAAGCGGAACTGGGATTTTCTAAAGATCAGGTAGTGGTCATTCCGATTCGTGAAACGTCATCACTCTCACTATTCCAAACGCTGCAGAAAGAGTTGGAAAAAATTCCTGACGTAGTTGAAACCAGTGTTGCATCCAAAGTGCCTGGAAAAGAAATGGGTAACAACGTCGTTCGGCTTGGCTGGGACGATCAGGCGGCATGGAGTGACATGCGCTTTTTGTCGGTCGATCATGATTACCAGAAATTGTATGATCTGGAATTGATCGAAGGACGTTGGTTTGACAGGCAATTTCCTGCCGATGAAGAACAAAGTTTTGTGATCAATGAATCCGCAGTAGCTCGCCTCGGATTTGCATCCCCGTCGGCGGCTATCGGCCAGCCATTGCAGTGGCAGCGCAAGAAAGGACGCGTAATCGGCGTATTAAAAGACTTTCATTTTATGTCATTGCAAAACGCCATCGAACCGTTCATTGTTGTGATGGCGAACGGGCATTTTTCTGAAAATCTTTCAATAAAAGTTTCTACTCAGAATTATCATGCGATAGTGGATCAGATTAAAACGGTATACGAATCGGTATTACCGGGTCGAATTTTCGAATATCAATTTCTGGACGAAGACTTCGATCAATTGTACCGGGCTGAAGACCATTTTAATTCGATTCTGCTCGTGTTTACAGGATTGGCGATTTTCGTGGCCTGCCTTGGACTTTTGGGTTTGATTTCATACACGGCGCAACAGCGAACCAAAGAAATCGGAATCCGCAAAGTCATGGGCGCGACGGTAGGCAACATTGTTTTCCTGATTTGCCGTGACTTTATGAAGTTGGTCGTTTTGGCGATGGTCGTCGCAACACCGTTAGCTTATTATTCGATCAATCTTTGGCTTCAGGATTTTCCATATCGAACGGATGTGGCGTTGTGGGTTTTTCCGTTCGCAGGTTTGTTGGCCGTAGCGCTTGCGTTTTTGACCATTAGTTTTCAAGCCATCAAAGCGGCCGTGGCGAATCCGGTACAATCGTTAAAATATGAATAGAAAAAAAACATATCTAAAAATAACGATTTTGTTGTCGTTGGGAATGCTCTGTGCGTGCGAAAAAAAACAACACGCTGATGAGAGTAATTTCTATTCAACGGATCATTTTGAGTGGTTCTTGACTTCTCTTGATGAAGATAATGTGGCCGAAATGGCCAGCGATCTTGAAAATGAGTATTCGCGAATTACTAATGACTTAGACGCGACTCAGATGCCGATCGTGAGAATTCACTTGTATGTTTCATCAGAAGAATTGCACCAGGCGCTTTCGGATGAAGTTCCGAATCTACCGACATGGGCTACGGGACTTGTGACCAGCAAAACAGACGTACATATTGTGACGCCGAATAGCCAGCAATTCAGCTCGAGCGAATTCGATGCACGCAAGATTGACATTATTCATGAGTTTGCACATTGTGTCACTTTGCATGTTCGGTCGAATTTTGCAAACAATCCCCGCTGGTTATGGGAAAGCGTTGCAGTTTATGAGGCTAATCAATTCATCGATCCGAATTCGGTTTCATATATGGTT
This sequence comes from bacterium, assembly GCA_019695335.1. Classification (NCBI taxonomy): domain Bacteria; species bacterium. Next base: position 88,653 of record JAIBAF010000004.1, on the reverse strand, counting down.
CAAGAATTGCCGCCGACCTTGAATGAACTGAATTCCTTTTCCAATACGAAAGTTTATGAGGTGGGATTTACTGTTACAGAATATATTGTAGAGCATTGGGATCGTAACACGCTGGTGCAATTGATCCTTTCCAATGGAAATTTACCCTCAGTTTTAGGTATAACCGCAGACGAATTTCAGAATAATTGGTTTCAATTTGTCAAAGACAAATATATGTGAGTATGAAAGGGGACGAAAAATGCTTCAAAGTTATATTCGTGTAGCGTTCCGGTATTTAATTAAACACCGTGTGTATTCGCTTATCAATATTCTGGGGCTTGCTGCGGGCATTGCTTCATGTGTTCTGATATTTCTATTCTCAAAACACGAATTGACGTATGACGCTTTTCATAAAGACGCCGGCAGAATATTCCTGGTTCAAAAACACCGAACGACTGCGTTGGGCTTGAAAGTTCTTAGCGACACATGGATTCCGCTATTGCCGGCACTTGCACAAGACTTTTCAGGCGTGGAAAATGGGGTACGCTTTTGGTCTTCTAAGCGTTGGATTCAATTGAACGAGAAAAAGTTTGAAGAAGAAGTTACATACACCGATCCGGAATTTTTGAAAGTTTTTGATTTTCCTCTCCAAAGCGGTGCGGCCGAATCGCTAAACGATCCGAGTTCTTTGGTGATCACACAATCAGTCGCCAAACAATATTTCGGTACTGAAGATCCTATTGGAAAAACATTGACTATTAATTTCGATAAAAACTTTGTTGTTCGTGGCGTTCTGGTTGATATCCCGCAGAATTCATCGGTTACCATAAAATTTCTAGCGCCTTTATCGAGTTTTCTTGATCTCACCGATCCTAAAGTTCAGAATTATTGGGATGGGTCCTTCCTGACGACGTTTATAAAACTGAAAGAAGGGATATCACCTGCAGCATTTGAAGAACAAATGGTCTCATTAGTCAAAAAGCAATTTGGTGATGACGGACCCAACGGAACGAAACAATTACAATTAAAGCTTTTGCCGTTACTGGAATATCGTGACAGTGAATTCAATACGCGCATTTATGCATACGCGCTGTTGTGCATTGCATTCGGCATTATCGTGATCGCATCGATCAATTATATGAATTTGGCTACGGCGCGTACCATGGAACGCGTTCGGGAAATCGGGATGCGCAAAGTTTTGGGAGCTGAGAGAACGCAACTCATCCGGCAATTTCTTGGCGAATCTATTGCGACGTCCTTGATTGCAATGTTACTCGGTATCGGGTTAGCAGAGCTTTTGCTTCCAGCGGTCAACGATCTTTATCATATTAAACTGTCATTAAATATCTTAGAGCCTTCATTGCTTGGAGTTGTTATCGGTGCCGCATTACTCAGTGGTGTTTTGTCGGGGATTTATCCCGCGTTGATTTTATCCGGTTTTAAGATACTGGACTCTCTCAAGGGGCAAAAAATTAAAACTAGCACAGGTCATTCCCTTCGTCAAATTCTAGTAACTCTGCAATTTGTCATCACAACGGTTCTGATCATCGGAAGTCTTACAGTATGGGATCAGATTGCTTTCATGAAAGGGCATCGTTTAAATTTCGACCAAAACAATGTCATTGTAATACCACTATCGTTGCGTGACTTTTCCAATCCTGATGCGAGCAAATCATCCGTAGAAGCTTTTAAAAATGATTTGCTGCAACAAACAGGCGTTGTATCTCTAGCGTCATCGATGTCGGTTCCGGGGCGTGTGAACGATGCCAACACTTTTGTCAGGCCAGAGGATTGGAAATCAGACGATCCGTTGCGAATGCGCTGGACAGCAATTGATGAAAATTTTTTTGAAACTTATCGTATGGAATTGGTCGAAGGAAGAAATTTTTCATTCGCTTCGGATAAGGATGAGTCCGTCATCATCAACGAAACAGCTTTAAGCGCAATGGGTTGGAAAACGGCGGTAAATAAAAAAATAAAAATTGGATCCAAATTTTATACGGTGATCGGCGTGGTTAAAGATTACCATACGGAGTCGTTACAACGCGCCATTTCACCGGTTGTACATTATTATCGTACCAGCGAAAGCGCGGCACCTCGGTTTGTTTCTGTCCGCCTCAAGCCGGAAAGCATCAATTCCACGATTGAATGGATTACCCAACGTTGGCAAAAACTCGACTCAAGCCGTGAGTTTAATTATTTCTTTGTTGATGAAAATTTCAATCAGCTTTATCAAAACGAAGAACGTATCGGCAAAGTGGTCGGCATCTTTTCTTCTCTGGCCATCGGTATCGCGTGTCTCGGTTTGTTCGGGCTTATTTCATTTACCGTGACACAGAAAACCAAGGAAATCGGCATTCGTAAAATCTTAGGGGCATCGGTGCCGAGCCTTGTGTATATGTTGTCAAGCAAACTAATAGTCGGGACTTTAATCGCGAGTTTGTTGGCTTGGCCTCTTGCTTATTTTGCGTTACAGCGATGGCTTCAGGATTTTGCGTTTAGAATTGAACTCAATGCAGGCGTATTTATCCTGGCTACGTTTGCCGGGGCATGCATTGCATTCATTACTGTGGCATTACAAGCAGTGCGGGCCGCAAACGCCAATCCAGTCGATGCTCTGCGCTATGAATAATTGGATAAAACCGTATTAACCTATACTCACTGAGAAAAAAAACTATGTTTGAAAATTACATCAAAGTCGCTCTTCGAAACCTGATTCGCGGAAAACTGTATTCTTTTATCAATATCACTGGGTTGGCGATCGGAATTTCGTGTTTCATGTTGATCATTTTGTTCATTCAGGATGAATTGAGATTTGATCGATTTCATAAAAAAGCTGAAAGAATTTTTCGTGTGGCGCAAAAATTAGACCACACTGAAGGGCAAGGCGAAAATTCTTCAAGCAATCCCTTCCCGGTCGCTCAGGCTTTAAAAACAGATTATCCGCATTTGATTGAAGAAACTGTCCGTTTTTTTAATTTTCAGGTTCCTTCGTTCAGTTTGCAGTACGGAGATGCTCGATTCAATGAAAAAAAACTTTTCTATGCTGATTCCAGCTTGTGGAAAGTATTTGATTTTCCTTTGGCGCAAGGCGATCCGAACACAGCACTGGCACAACCGAATTCCATTGTCTTAACGCAAGAAATGGCAAAAAAATATTTTGGCAATGAAAATCCTATAGGTAAAGTGCTTCGATTCGAAAGCGCAGTTGATCTGAAAGTCACCGGAGTATTTGAATCGTTGCCGACTCAATCGCATATCACTTTTGACGGTCTGATCTCGTTCGCCACAGTATATTCACAGACCGGTCCGAATTTTGGGCAAAGTTGGATTTGGAATCCTTGCTGGACTTATGTTCTTCTTAAAGAAAGTATTTATCCGTCTGAACTGGAATCACAATTCCCGGCATTTGTAAACAAGCATTATCCTGATTTTATCAAACCGCAGATCACGCATTATTTACAACGGCTTGAAGATATTCACCTTAATTCAAAATTGGATTACGAAATTCAGCCGAATAATAACAAGTCTGATATTTATATTTTTGCAGCGATTGGAATATTTATTCTGATTATTGCATGCATTAACTTTATGAACCTCGCAACAGCGCGATCGGCAGGGCGCGCGCGCGAAGTTGGGATGCGTAAAGTCCTTGGCGCCGAACGCAAACAATTGATCCGTCAATTTTTTGGCGAATCGTTATTCATGAGTTTCATTGCCGTTTTGGTTTCCATGATTTTGATCGCTCTTGCGTTGCCGGTATTTAATAATCTGGCGCAAAAACAACTAAGTCTGAATTTTCTGGCCAATCCGTTGATTTTTGCAATGATGGTATTGGTCGGTATTATTGTTGGCGTATTAGCCGGAGTCTATCCGGCACTGTATCTATCATCGTTCGAAGCAATCTCAGTAATGAAAGGCCGGATCAAATTCAGCGGCCGTAGTGGTACCTTGCGTAAAGGATTGGTCACACTGCAATTTGCTATTTCAATGGCGTTGATCATCGGTACGATGATCATTTACAATCAGTTGAATTATCTGCGTAATGTCGATTTAGGTTTCACGAAAGAGCAAGTGGTTATTGTGCCCGCCAAGCCTCCAATTGCTGGCCGTTATGAAACACTGCGGAACGAGTGGATGCAGGATAACAGCGTCATCAACGTGGCGACCATGAACGAAATTGTTGGTGCTCACCACAATACGCATGAATACAATTATGAGGGTATGGAAGCTGGCAAGTGGATTTATTTTCCGTCATTGATTGTCAGTGAAACCTTCGTTGAAACGTTCAATATGCAACTCGTAGCCGGTCGCAATTTTTCAAAAGATTTTCCGCGCGATGATTCGTTAGCTGTAATCATTAATGAAGCGATGGTGAGTCATCTCGGTTGGGAATCGCCGGAAAAAGCCGTCGGAAAACGTATGTATACGCCATCCGGCGATGAACGTGTCGTTGGTGTGGTTAAGAATTTTAATTTTGTATCTCTCCACGATCCGATCGGACCGTTTGCGCTGGATATGTCGCCCCAAAATCAGAAACCATTTTGGATTAAATATCTTGCCGTTCGGATTGCTCCGAAAGATTTTCGTGGAACCATTGCACATATTGAAAACAAATGGAATACGGTAGTGCCTGAATATCCGTTTGAATTCTTTTTCCTTGATGAGGATTTGAATAAATTATACAAATCCCAGGACAATCTTGGAAAATTGGTTGGCTATTTTGCCGCTTTGGCTGTAATCGTTGCATGTCTTGGCCTATTTGCATTGGCATCGTTTACGGCTGAACAACGTACTAAAGAAATAGGAATTCGCAAAGTTCTCGGGGCATCCGTCGGAGGAATTGTCGGGCTGTTGTCTAAAGAATTCTTGAAATTGGTGCTATTGTCGAACGTATTGGCATGGCCGGTCATTTATTATGTGATGGACAATTGGCTTAGCGGCTTTGCCTACCGCACATCGATTTCATTAATATCGTTTGTATTGGCGGCGGTACTGGGATTGGCCATTGCACTTTTGACGGTGAGTTTTCAGGCTATACGTGCGGCCGTAGCGAATCCGGCAAAATCGCTGAAGTACGAATAAATTTCTTTGTTTCAAAATGAACTTGTATTACATTTTTTCGTAAACGGATTTACTAAATTTACTTTTATTTTTTCGGAGTATCATTTCTATGATTAAACTCAGCGGCATCGAAAAATACTATTCCAGTGGTTTTGTAAAAACATACGTTTTGCGTGGAATTTCATGCGAAATCAAAGAGGGTGAGTTCATCTCCATTATGGGTCCGTCTGGTTCAGGCAAATCAACGCTATTGCACATTCTCGGTATGCTCGACGAACCAACTAACGGTGAATATTATTTCTTCGATCAAGCCGTACACAAAATGTCAGAAAAACAAAAAACGGAAATTCACAAGCAGTACATCGGCTTTGTATTTCAGAGCTATCACCTTATCGATGAATTGACCGTTTACGAAAACATTGAAACGCCCCTTTTATACAAAAAAATCAATTCATCAGAGCGAAAAGGTATGGTAGCCGATATTCTAGATCGTTTTAACATCGTCGGCAAAAAAGACTTGTTTCCTAATCAACTTTCCGGAGGTCAGCAGCAATTGGTCGGCATCGCTCGTGCAGTAATTACCAGCCCTAAAATCATTTTAGCTGACGAGCCGACGGGTAATCTTAATTCTGCTCAAGGTGAAGAGATCATGGAAATGTTTAAGAAGCTCAATAAAGACGGAACGACTATCATCCAGGTTACACATTCTGAAAAGAATGCTGCCTATGGAAGCCGGATTATTAATTTATTAGATGGATGGATAAAAGAAGGATAGAGAGATTGTCTATCTGAAAGAAATGTTACCAACATCAGTTAGAATTTAACGTTGGTTTCTTTATAAAGTTCGATTGCAGAGTTGATTGCAAACAGAAGTTGTTCTGAACTAAAAGGCTTTGGTAAAAATCCCTGCACTTGTACACTGTTTCCAGTAAGCTGATTTTCGTAAAAGACGTGATCACTGGCGGTAGCAACGATGATAGGAATGGTAGTATTGACTTTTCTTATTTTTTGAATAAGATCGATTCCATTTAATTTTGGCATGCACAAATCCGTTATGATTAAATCGATAGAACCGCGGTGTTTATTGAACAATTCTAATGCCTTCATGCCGTTATTAGTGGTTATAACACTGAAATTGTTCATTATTAAAAAGTGTTTATAGAAAAATAAAATCGATTCTTCATCGTCAACAATTAGAATCATACGGTATCCTTCCGACTGCTAAAATTTATGGCATCCTGATGCTTTGTGAGAGGAAACCGGATCTGAAAAGTTGAACCTTTTCCAACCTCGCTGACTACGGAAAGCGATCCATTGTGTTTTTTAACAATTGAATAGGCTATTGGCAATCCTAATCCTGTCCCTTTGCTTTTAGGTTTTGTGGTAAAAAATGGATCAAAGATTTTGTCGATATGCTCATTAGAAATTCCCATTCCGTTGTCTGAAATACTTACAACGATTACATGTTCACCATTTTTTTTTATTTCATCATCTATAGATACATTTAACGCTCCACCGTGCGGCATTGCGCCGATAGCATTTGAAAACAAATTCATAAACACTTGAAATAATTGGGTAAAATTACCATAAATCTTTGAAAAATCATTCTTTAAAAGAATGTTAAATGTAATGTTACCCGGTAATGTCTTAGCAAGGACTTCGTAGGCCTCATGAATCACGTTTTTTAGATCAACTTCACAAAAAGCAACTGATTTACTTTCATTGCGAGCGAAGAAAAGCACTTGTTTGACCAGATCAATCGCTCTGAATACATAGGATTCAAGACTATTTAACAAGTCACTTGATGGTTTATGCTTTAGCATGTCGATCGACATTAAAACTGGAGTAAGCAGGTTGTTTAAATCATGCGCGAGACCACCGGCAAGTGTTCCTAGAGATTCCATATGTCGGCTTCGTTGAAGATCCAACTCCATTTTTCTACTTTCTGTTACATCAGTATTAATCAGGAGGATTGAAAGATCTTCGTTATCCATATCTTGTACTGCAACCCAACGGCTAAATATTGTCAGTTGCTTTTGATGTCTGGTAGTCTGTAAAAAATCACCACTCCAAGTACCCTTTTGCTGGACTGTTTGACGTGCAATAGCATAGAGTTCAGGATCAGTAGCAATTAATTCATGGAATTGACAGCCTAATGCTTCTTTCGCTTTAAACCCATACACCATTTCAGCGCCGTTATTCCAAAAAGTAATTTGACCAGTATCGGTTGTGACAATAATGGCGTCGGTCGTCAAATCCAACAATCGTGCATACTCTTTCAATTTTTTTTCAGCGTGTTTGCGATCAGTAATATTTCTGCCGGTTGAAACAAAGTGTGTTGCCTTTCCATCGTCAATGATTGGGGTTATAGTTATTTCTTCATAAAACAATATTCCGTTCTTCTTTTTATTAATTAATTCCGATCGAAACACTTTTCCCGATAAAAGAGTTTTCCACATTGTTTTATAGTATTGACTCGGCTGTTTACCTGATTTAAGGACATTTGGCTTTTTGCCGAGCACTTCCTGTTTGGAATAACCTGTCAATGATTCAAATGATGGATTAACATATTCGATGATTCCGTTGGTGTCTGTTATAATAACTGAATCCGCTGTATGATGAATAGCGCTCGACAAAGTAGTGATGTATTCATCTTTTCTTTTTTTATCAGTAATATCTCTTGAGATACCCATGTAACCTATGACATTGTTACTGCAATCGTGCATCACGGTCGTGGTAAGAAAACTAATAAAAATCGTTCCATTCTTTTTTTTGTTGAAAACCTCTCCTTTCCAATAATTAAATTCGCTAAGATGCTTTTTCACCAAATTTGCATTATCTTGATCAGCATACAATAGGGATGCATGTTTTCCAATTACTTCTTCGCGAGAATAGCCGAACACCGATTGAGCTGCTTTGTTAAATTCGACAATCAGGCGGTTGGAATCCACAGCGATAATCATATCCAATGAGCTGTCAATAATCTGTTTGGCATAATACTCGGAAGCTTTCAAAGATAGTTGATTTTGTTTTTTTTCTGTTACATCGTAAAATAGTTCAATTGAACCAACAACCTTGTTTTGAGAATTTGTTATTGCCATTCCACTAACTTCAATCGGGTACAGCAAGCCGTCTTTTTTTCTAATCTTTATTTCGAATGGATCAGCAAATTTCTGTGTGCGATTTTCTTTTTTTTCTTGTACGGCTCTTTTGCCTTGTTCATCGAATAAATTTTCATAGTTAATGTTTCCAACCAATTCATGCTCGGCGTATCCAAACATTTGACAGATTCTCTTATTGACAAAATGTATCGTATAATCGTTATCAATAATTATTACGCCAACGTCGATTCGCTGAAAGAGTTCACGAATGGTTGAGTCGTAAATGTTTAAATCATCATTTATTAAGTTCTCCTTATCCCCCATTACTTGTTTTTCAACAAGAAACATCACAATCCTGAATAAAAGTTTTAAATTAAGATCTTGGAGTATCTGAAGTAGTCAACAGGCAGGATCTTATTATTTAAGATATAAGTCGGAAGTAAAAAGTACACATACGATATAAGCTTAACAACTGCACGAAAGTGTAGTAAATTACTGTTTTAATTCCGTTGATGATCAAAAAACCATCAAAAAAGGCGGGTTAAGTGCTGCTGCTGCGAAGAGTTCAATGGTGTTTAGCCGGTGTGGACCGGCACGTTTCAAGCTCCTGAACAAACGAATGAAAATACACTGAGTCACGCGCGCATTTTTTTTAAATTTTTTTGTTGAGAATTCGATAAAAAATGATTTCCTTGACTGTATTCATCTGGTTTTTCGGAACATTCCCAATGGCAGTTCGTAGTGAAAATTCGTCCTGTCGCTGAATTTTCAGTATGACACGATTAGGTCATTCATTGTCAATAAAAATAGAAGTAAGTATCGATTAAGCTTATGAGTTTGTCCTAGATCGTGCATTGAAACCCTAAAAAAATAAAACGTTTTAACATAATCATAGAGGTACCAATGAGAAGAAAGATTATAGCCGCAACGTTTATTTTGGCGCTGGCGTGTGTCGCATGGATGGGGTTCAGCGGCACGGCTCAAAATGCATACAAAAATATTCTCAAACTTCAACGCGTGATGGATATCGTGAGCCAGGTTTATGTTGAGGAAGTCGACGCCAATGCTATTACTGAAGCAGCCATCGAGAGTATGCTGAAAGAACTAGATCCGCATTCAGTTTACTTTCCCCCGAAGGAGTCCAAAGCCGTTGCCGAGAAAATGCAAGGTGATTTCGAGGGTGTGGGTGCTACAATTGAAATTGTACAAAATTGGCCGGTGGTCGTCACTACCATGGCCGGAGCTCCTGCCAACAGGATGGGGATTCTTGCGGGCGATAGAATAACAAAAATTAATGATGAAAAAACCGAAGGCTGGCAATTGGAGCAAGTAACGTCAAAACTTCGCGGTCCGAAGGGAACGAAAGTACATTTGACAATTCAGCGGCCCGGCACGTCGGAAACAATTGATGTGGATATTGTGCGCGATAAAATTCCGTTGTCTACGGTAGCATCAAAATTTATGCTCGATAAAGAAACCGGCTATGTCAGTATTTCAATGTTTTCAACAAAAACGGCCGATGACGTTGAAAAAGCATTACAGGAATTGGAAGCTCAAGGATTGAAGAATTTGATTTTAGACTTACGCGGCAATGGCGGCGGCGTATTACAGCAAGCGTTTCTAGTCGTTGATAAATTTATTCCTGGCGACAAACTGGTCGTATATACGCGTGGTCGTATTGCCTCGGCTAACGAAGACTTTTATTCGACTGATAAACCCAAATTTCGCCCTTATCCGTTGATTGTATTGATGGACCGCGGTGCCGCTTCTGCATCGGAAGTAGTGGCGGGAGCCATTCAGGATCTCGATCGAGGATTGATACTCGGCGAGCGCAGTTTCGGCAAAGGTCTGACTCAACTGGAATATCCGCTCAATGACGGCAGCGCCGTTCGCATCACGATCGGTCGTTATTACACGCCAAGCGGCCGCTTGATTCAGCGCGATTACAAAGATAAATCCCTGAAGGATTATTATCGTGAACGAATTGCCGAGGATTACACGGATTCGTCGAAAATTTTTCATACGGCTAAAGGCCGCGCAGTCTATGGCGGTGGTGGAATTGTTCCTGATCATCATGTTGACTCGGATACGGTTGGAACCTACGCACGTTATCTGTGGATGAAAGGCGCTATCCGTGATTTCACCAATAAATTTCTCGAAGAACAGGGGTCTGCATTGCGTGATCGTTATAAAAACGATTTTGTGGGATTTCTCAAAAATTATAAAACACCGGAAACCGATTTGCAGGCGGTTGTGAAATCAGGCGAATCGAAGGGCGTACCATTCGACCAGGCTGGATATCTACAGGATAAAGATTTTCTATCCAATGTTTTGAAGGCCGAAGTAGCACGGTACATTTGGGACAATGACGCGTCAGCTCGCGTGCGTATTGAGTTGGACAATGTCGCACTTGAAGCGCTTAAATACTTCAAAGAAGCCCAAAAATTTGCCGATAATTTTATGGATGGCGGTAAGAATTAATCCGTAACAATATGCGAAAATTTATTGGCCTTTTTTTAATTGTTTCGACTGTTGTATATCCACAGTCTCCGAAATTATGGAACGGCTTAAAACCCGGCCCGTATGCTGTCGGATTTAAAGTAATTAATACTCGCGATTCAACTCGATCGGTTGAAAGTCTGGGGGCTTTGCGTCCGATTCAGATCGGTGTATGGTATCCAGCGGTTGCCGTGTCCTCCAGAATGACCTATGGTGATTACATCGCTTACTCTTCTAAAGAGACAGATTTAACAGAAATAGAAGACGATGAACAACTGAAAAGCCTTGAAGTCTATGGAAAATTTCTCGAATCCAATGGTATTCCAACCAAAGTCGTACGTGATTGGTTTGGCAGCGAGATGTTCGCATCGTTTAATACCAAGGAAGTCAAAGGAAGTTTTCCGCTAGTAATCATTGCCCAAGGTAATTTCCATTCCGCCCATCACCAGTCCATTTTAGCCGAATTTCTTGCCAGTCACGGATACGTGGTTGCAACATCGCCGTCTCAAACCAAAATTACAGGTCCGCTGAAATCCAATGACGAAATCTTACCCAGTGCCATTGATCAAAAAAAGGACATGGAAATAATTGAGAAACGATTACGTCAACTTTCGTTCGTGGATAATGAAAAAACGGCTGTAGTTGCCCATAGTCTTGGTGCACGAGCCGGATTGATTTTTATTAACGATCATCCGTCGACAATGGCATTTGTCAGCCTTGACGGAGGCATTGGTAATAAAATCGGTAAAGAATGGATCTCAAGTTGGAAGGAATTTAAACCACAATCCATCCAAACTCCCATACTTCACTTTTATGAGAACATTGAGGAATATATTGTACCGGATTTTGAATTAATTGAATCTTTAGAACACAGCGATAGAATTATCGCCAAAATAGATTCCATGCATCATTACTATTTTTCCAGCCTTGGTTTTGTTGCCGCAGCTTTTCCTGATTTTGATCGTATTGCTTCAAAAAACCTCGATCAGAAATGCAACGCCGTGGCTAACGCAACATTATATTTTTTAGATCAATATGTCAAAAAAGATGCAAACAATTTCCAAGCTTTGATAAAGCAAAACGCGGACTGGAAATATGTTACTGCAAGATAAGAATTTTTGTCCTAATTTTATAATACCATTCGTTCATAAAGAAATTAATTTAACTTATTTTTAAGGAGATTTCTTATGAAGGAATTCATGTTTTTATTCCGCGGTGGCGATGCGCGTCGTCTGCAAGAACAAAAATCACCCGAAGCCTGGCAACAGCATATGATGAAATGGAAGGCATGGATGGAGTCGCTTGGCAAAAAAGGTCAGTTAGCAGGTGGCCAGCCTTTGACAATGAACGGCAAAGTGGTTCGTGAAAGCGGAAAACAAATTACAGACGGCCCGTTTGCAGAAGGCAAAGAAGTTGTCGGAGGGTACCTGTTGATCAAAGCGGCTGATTTGGATGAAGCAGTGGCTATTTCGAAAGGCTGCCCGATTTTTGAACACGACGGTTTTGTCGAAGTCCGTGAAATTACTCAGTTGAACATGTGAATTCATTATCTAAAAACTCTACTGAAATTCAAGAGATTGTGGACCATCTTTTCCGGCACGAGTCGGGAAAGATGGTTTCGCTTTTAACGCGTATTTTTGGTCTTCATAATCTGCAATTAGCTGAGGATGTCGTGCAAGAAACGCTGCTCAAGGCGCTTACGATCTGGCCGTATTCAGGCATTCCTGCAAATCCTTCCGGTTGGCTTTTTCAGGTAGCTAAGAATCTCGCCCTTGATAAAATTCGCAGGGAACGATCTACCGTTCATTATGCGGAGGACATTTCTTTGTTACTGAAATCAGAATGGACTCTTGTTTCTACGTTAAATGATTTATTTATCGACAATGAAATTCAGGACGACCAGTTGAGAATGATATTTGCGTGTTGCCACCCTTCATTGCCGGCGGAATCGCAAATCGCCTTGACTTTAAAAACGCTGTGCGGATTTAGCATTGGAGAAATTGCCAAAGCCTTCCTGACTAACGAGTCCACTATCAACAAGAGATTGTATCGTGCTAAATCTGACATTCGTTCGGAAAAAATCCGTTTTGAAATTCCTATGGGGATTGAATTACAACCGCGTATTGAGAGCGTATTATCGGTATTATATTTAATGTTTAACGAAGGATATGCTTCATCGAGTGCCGATCGTTTGATTCGAGAAGATTTAGTGGCTGAAGCCATGCGGATAGCACATTTATTGATCCATCATCAGGAATTAAAACGACCGGAAGTATATGCGTTACTTGCTCTGATGTCTTTTCATGCTTCACGTTTTTTATCGCGTATCGATGGTCACGGGCACATTCTTTTACTGGAGGAGCAAGACCGATCCTTATGGGATCAAGAATTGATACAGCAAGGCCAATATTATTTGAATGAATCTGCTCAGGGTAATCAATTAAGTTCCTACCATATTGAAGCCGCCATCGCTTACTATTATGTAGAAGCGCAGACATTTAAGAATACGCAATGGAAAGAAATCCTTAAATTGTACGATAAATTGTATATACTTAGACCGTCACCGGTTGTAGGCCTGAATCGTGCGGTTGTTGTTGCTGAAATATTCGGTCCGAGGAAAGCTTTAGAAGCAATTGACGAAATACCGAACAAAAATAAATTGGCTCACTATTATCTTTTCTATTCAGTAATGGGAAATTTGCACGCCCGGCTGGGAGAATCCGACACATCACGATTCTATGTAAGAAAAGCCATCGAATTAACCGATTCACCTCTTGAAAAAGAGCTCCTTCAACGAAAATTATTAAATTGCTAACATCGTAATATATTTTCCGACAACTGGTTTCTAAGTATTCAATTTTCATATGGACCAATCAGCTTCCCTAACTCATCGTAATAGTTTTCAATGGCTGCTGTCATTTCTTTTATGGACGCTGATCGGTTTGATTTTTTTCGGCCAATCATATTATTTTAGTGCTGTCGCTGGACAGAATTTTCCAGTGTTTTCGCGTCTTGTTTTTGAATTGACCAATGCGTATGCATGGGCGTTGTTGTCGCCGCTTTTGTTTTTTTTGGCGCGTCGATTTCCTATCGAAAAACCCGTAATTTTTTCTCGAATTAGTTTACATTTTTTTTTATCGCTCCTTATCGGCCTTATTCATAAAATCGGTTCATTCTGGAGTTCACTTGTTATCGCTCCGCCGAATAGCCCGTTATCTCCTGATGCGGTAGTCTTCAAAATTACCGGGGGATTAGTCAACAGTATTATCGTCTATTGGATTCTTTTGGGAATTTATTCCGCGGTCAGCTATGCCAATCGATTCCGTGAACAAAAATTAGTCGCGACCCAACTTGAAGCACAATTGGCGCAGGCGCAGCTTACCGCATTGAAAATGCAATTGCAGCCACATTTTTTGTTCAATACGCTTCACGCCATTGCTACGCTGATGGAAGATGACATCAAGGCGGCCCAGCGGATGCTGGCGCGTCTTAGCGAATTGCTGCGCCTGACTCTTGACCATGTGGGCGAGCAGGAAGTACCTCTTTCCAAAGAAATTGAATTTTTAAAAAGTTACCTGGAAATCGAAGAAATCCGTTTTCATGACCGGCTGCGGATTAGCTACAATATTTCACCGCAAACTTTGGAAGCGATGGTTCCGACGCTGATCTTGCAACCTCTCGTTGAAAATGCCATCCGCCACGGTATAACTCCCAAAACTTCCGGCGGAGCCATTTCGATTGTTGCTTTGCAACAAAATGGACAACTCGAGCTGACCATAAGTGATGACGGAAAAGGTGCGGGTGAAATCAAACAAGGGGTCGGACTTTCGAATACCAGAAAAAGATTGGAGCAACTTTATGGTAAGAAACAAGTTTTTGACTTTGGAAATTTACCCGGTGGCGGTTTTACCGTTACGTTAAAATTTCCCTTTCACACCATATAAAAAATCATGAAATCCGTTTCAAAAATTAAAACTGTCATTGTAGATGACGAACCCTTAGCCCGGCGGAGAATTAAGAAACTAATTAGTGCTCAGCCAGACATTGAGCTGTTTGCCGAATGTAATAACGGTAAAGACGCTCTGACAGTCATTGAAAATGCACATCCCGATCTGGTATTTCTTGATGTACAAATGCCGGAATGGAACGGATTTGATGTGATCGAAAGGATGGATATTCAATCTTTACCCGTAATCATCTTTGTAACGGCTTACGATACCTATGCAATCAAGGCTTTTGATGTACATGCAATCGATTATATACTTAAACCATTTGATGACGAACGCTTTTTCCATGCTTTGGACCGGGCCAGAGAATTTATTCGACACAAAGAAACCGGCGAATGGGCTAAACGCATTTACAATATGATTACCGGAATACATCCGGAAAGACCGCCCGAGTCAGTTGAAGTATCCCGATATCTTGATCGGATTGTTGTCAAATCATCGGGACGGATTCATTTTGTTCCGGTTGAGACGGTTGATTGGATCGAAGCTTCGGGAAAATATTTAGATATTCATTCGGGTAAAGCAACGCATCGGATCAGGGAATCCATAAGTGAACTTGAACATAAACTCGATCCTGGAAAATTTTTGCGTATTCACCGCTCTTACATTATCAATATCGATTGTATTCGTGAAATGCAATCCTGGCATAAGGGTGAATACGTTGTAATATTGAATAACGATGTCAAACTTATTACCGGGAAAGGGTACAGAAGTAATTTAAATGTGTTATTGAATCGATCATTATGAGTATAAAACTCTAAAGTACAGTTATTGTAACTTTAGCCTGGCATAACCGTATATCGGACATTCACGTCAGATAGGTAAACCATGGATGCTTCAACTTTTAACTGGTGGCCGTTTTTTTACGGTGCAATTATTTTTCAGGGTGTTTTTTTGGGTATTGTATTATTGGCAACTAAAAAAGGATACCCAACAGCTAATCGTTATCTGGCTGCTATGATGTTTATTTTCTCACTGGCTTTAGTTGAACGGGTTATTTCTCTTTCGGGATTGTATCAGACGTGGCCGCATTTGCTGTTCGTTTCCTCACCTTTTTGGTTCATGTTACCTCCCTTATATTATTTTTATGCGAGAAGTTTCACCGGGCAGTCCGTGCATTTTTCACCGATTCAATTGCTCCATGTTGTTCCAGTCATACTAGTGGTAGTCTATTTTACTCCGTATTACCTATGGTCTAAAGAAATGAAATTAATTTTCATTCAGGATCGCTCATTATTTTATAACCACGAAGAAAGCTTCATTTATTCCTCGGTGTACTACATACAAAGCTTAGGGTATCTGATCGGATCCATATTTGTTTTTGGGAACTATGGAAAACAAATTTTAAGTAATAAATGGTTGCTGTTATCATATTCGGCGCTGACGTTATATGTTTTATTCAATACCGTTCAGTCAGTTTATTACTTTCTCACGTATGAAAATTTGTTCGATTTCAAACTATGGGGTACGCCTATTTATGCAGTTGTTATTTTTTCATTGGCATACTTTGCCTTGATAAAACCGGAAATGATATTCGTTCCTTCTTGGAAATTATGGCAACAAAAAAACGGCCGTTTGTCGGCGGATGAGATGGATAATATCATAACCAGTCTCAGGAAACTGATGCAGACACAAAAGCTTTATTTGAATTGCGATTTGAAATATTCAGATGTAGCCGCAGGCTTAGGCATTAGTGTTCGCTCACTATCGGATGCGCTGAACGAGCATGCAGGACTTTCTTTCAATGATTTTGTCAACGAGTATCGTATCCATGAAGCAAAGCAGTTTATTTTAAAAGGTAAGCTCGAGAATGAGACCATGTTAGCCGTTGCCCTCAATTCCGGCTTCAAAAATAAAAGTTCTTTTAATCGGGTTTTTAAGAATCAAACCGGACAGACCCCCACCGAGTTTCTCCAGTCATCCAGCCACGAAAGAGCCTTTAACGTAGCTTTATAAATTATTGTTAAAGCAAAATTTTTCAAGTATTTAATACCAATAAAAAAATTTAAATTTTTTATTGACTTGTGATATGAAACTTTTTATATTGGAAACCGTAAAAACGATTTAAGTTTCCACAGCTCTTTAAAAAGAGCAATTTTTTTAACCTAACGGAAACCCAGAAGCCTAAATTGGTTTCCAGAGTATAATGGCAGAAATGCCTTACGGAGTTTGAAATGTCACACGAATTAAAAATCAGAAATCGAATCCTTGAAGCGGCGGAGGAACAATTTTTTAAACACGGCTGTAGCAGCGTCACGATGGAAGCTTTGGCTGAGCAATTGGGTATGAGCAAAAAAACTCTGTATCAGTATTTTCAGAGTAAAGAGGAATTAATTGCAGAAGTTACTCACATTGTAATGTCCAATTGCGATCGCAATCTTGAAGTAACTATGAATGATCCGGAACTGGATTTTGTAGACAAATTTAAACAGATGATTTACTACATCACACGGATTTGGTCGCGTATGAGCCGCGCAATGATCGATGACTTGAGAAAAAATACGCCAGAATTGTGGAAACAAGTGGATGCTCAACGTCGAGAAAGAATTTTCCGAGACTTCATGAAAGTAATCAGCGAAGGGGTTCAAAACGGCGTTTTCAGAAAAGATCTCGATCCGCACCTTTTTATTTTGATTTATGCGAAAGCGAACGAAGCGGTCATGAATCCTGATGTGTTGGCTGAACTTCCGTATTCAGCTGATCAGGTTTTCGAAAATTTTGCCAAAGTCTTCTTTGAAGGAATTTTGACAGACGACGCCCGAATTAATTACAAAAAAAAACACAGTGAATCCGTAGAAAAAGTGTAAAGCCGTTCGTCTTCTAGTAAGAGAGATCAAAAAAATACAATTAAAAATTAGAATAATATAACACAAAAAGCGTATCAGCAGATTACTATAAGCATACACTAAAGACTTAACTCTCAGACAATCAGGAGATTATTTATATGACTTTTTCTTCATGGCTAATAGCAAGTTTAATCTTTTTTTCGATTTCAGTGCATACACAGGAAAAGCGCAAACTGACGGTCGACGAAGCCGTGGCCATTGGCATTGAAAACAGCAAATCGCTTCATGCTTCATCGCAGAAAGTCGAATCCGCTGTTGCGAAAACCAAAGAAATCAACGGACAAAGACTTCCATCGTTGAAACTGACAGCGGCGTATACGCGCCTGAGCGAAGTGCCGGGAGTTGTTGTTAATGGCATCGCTTTTGTACCATCGATTTTCAATAACTATACCATTAAAACGACGGTACAACAGCCTTTATTCACCGGTTTCAAAATCGACAATACCTATAAAGCGACCAAACTCAGCGAAGATGCTTCGCAATTAGATTACTCGAAAGACAAAATCGATCTGATGTTTAACGTTCGTCAGGCTTACTGGAACTTATTTAAAGCAAACGAAGTGAAAAAAGTTGTCGATGAAAATGTCGAACAAGTTCGTGCCCATTTGAAAGACGCACAGAATTTATACGCTCAAGGACTTTTGACCAATAATGACGTTTTGAAAATCCAGGTCCAGTTGTCCAATACGTTATTGCAACAAATCGATGCAAAAAACGGCGTTCAAATCGCCATGATTAATTTAAATAATCAACTCAGTCTTCCGTTGGATACGCAAATCGAATTGAATGCCGATGTAACTACCCAACTTAAGAATTTAGAAGAAAAAAATTCATTGGTTCAAAAAGGATTAAACCGTCAGGATGTACAGGCAATGGAATTGCGCGTGAAAGCGGCTGAGGCCGGTGTGAAAGCCGCCAAAGGCAGTTGGTATCCTCAAGTATACGCTGTCGGTAATTTTTATTACAATCGCCCGAATTCGCGTTACTTCCCGACGCAGGATAAATTCAAAGATTCTTGGGATGTCGGTATTAACGTAACACTCGATATCTGGAATTGGAACAGCACGTCGCACCAAACTACACAAGCGCAATCACAAGTTGCACAAACTAAAGACGCATTAGGATTGCTGAAAGACGGTATCGGGCTCGAAGTGACTCAAAATTATCTGGGCGTCATTCAAGCCAAAGAAAAAATTGCCGTATCAGAGGAAAGTGTCAAACAAGCTGAAGAAAGTTTTCGCATTACCAGTGAAAAATTTAAAAACGGCGTCGCCTTAACTTCCGACGTGATCGATGCCGAAGTTTCAGTTTTACAAGCTAAAACCAATCACACGCAGGCATTGGTTGATTATGAGTTGGCCTTAGCACGTTTACAAAAATCTATTGGTGAGTAAGAATCATTATTTATAGAAGGAGAATGGTATGAAAAAAATAAAAGTAACTGTTGGTATTCTGATCGTTCTCGGAACAATCATTGGTGTATTGGTTAATAATAAAGCCAAAGTTGAAGCGAGTGCAAAAGTTGACAAACTGACGACGATTCCTGTATCGGTTGTCACAGTCGGTAAATTACCTTTCAAAACCGAATTATCATTAGTCGGTACCATTACCGGCGACAATGATGTGGCGATTGTTTCGGAAACTCAAGGTAAAGCTGTTCGTGTGTTAGCTGAAGTTGGTGAATACAAAGCCGCCGGTGCACCCATTATTCAAGTGGACGATGAAATTAAAAAAGCCAATTTGAATGTCGCGCAAGTCAATTATGAAAAAGCAAAAAAAGACCTGGAACGGTATGAAGCTTTGAACAAAGAAAAAACAGTTTCCGATGCACAGTACGAAACGATCCGTCAGAGTTATCAGGTTGCGGAGTCTCAATATATTATTGCGCGACGCCAGTACAATGACACCCAGATCAAAACGCCCATTGCCGGTGTAGTAACCGCACGCAATGTGGACGTCGGCACTATGATTCAGGAAAAAATGGTTGTGGCAAATGTTGTCGATATTTCCAAGCTGAAAGTTAAGTTGAATGTTGCTGAAGCCGATGTGTTTCGGCTGAAAGTTGGAGATAAAGTCGAAGTAACCACCGACGTTTATCCCGGTGTGACATTTGAAGGACGTATAACAACGATCAGCGATAAAGGCGATGAAGCGCATACTTATCCGGTTGAAATCAATTTGCCGAATCACAAAGACCACCCGTTGAAAGCCGGGATGTTCGGTCGAGTGTCGTTTGTGTCGCTCAGTCAGTCCGAAGCCATAATGATTCCGCGTGAAGCAATCATCGGCAGTGTCAAAAAACCCGAAGTATTTGTTGTAGAGAATGGAATAGCTGTCAAACGGTCGATTATTGCCGGTGCCGAATCCGGAACGAATGTCCAGATTCTGTCAGGATTAAAAGAAAGCGAAACAATTGTGGTAAACGGACATAACAATCTCCGCGACAGCATTGCTGTTTCAGTAGTGAAGTAAAATTTCAATTAAGATTATTAATGTTAGACTCAGATAAAGGTTAAAGATGGTTGCAATAGAATCAAATAATAAAATTTCCCTCGATTGGAATGCAGAAAATTTAAAGATAGTATTGACGATGGCCATTGAAAGTGGCTGGCAGGATATAACGGATTTAGACGTAGCAAAATGGTGCGAAGAATTTGTTTTTCGTTTTAAAGATACCATCGTCAATTCCGGTAATGTTTTTGAGCACGCCGCACTCAGTGTGGCCGAAGAGATTGCGATTCAATGGGATTTTAACGTCTATACGCAATTGAGTTTTTCCCGTGCAGAATTTAATGATATGCAGCGTACGAATATCCATCGCGTCAAATTTCCACGGCACTTGTATCAGGCGTGGCTTAAGAGACTCGATGATGCCAAAGCATCATGTAAAGATTAAGACTAATAGCAGGAGTTTTTGAATATGACTATTACCGAGTTATCCATTAAACGGCCCAGCCTGATCGTCGTATTATTTGCGGCGCTCGGCGTTTTGGGGCTATTCAGCTATACACAATTATCGTATGAATTGCTTCCGAAAATCACACCGCCGGTGGTGACGATTACGACGATTTATCCCGGCGCTTCTCCCAATGAAGTTGAAACATCGGTCAGCAAATTAGTCGAAGATGCAGTTTCAAGTTTGGATGAAATCTCCGCCGTATCGTCTACGTCTTCCGAAGGCGTATCGTTTGTGAATGTGGAATTCAATCAAGGCGCTAATATTGAAACAGCGCTGCAAGACGCACAACGCAAAGTCGGAGAGATCGCATCAAAATTGCCTGACGATGCGTTGACACCGCGGTTGTCGAAATTTGCGATCGATGAAATTCCTGTTCTGCGCCTTGGTGTTACGAGCACCATGCCGTCACGCGAATTTTACCAATTTATCAAAGATCACGTTCAGCCCAGGTTTTCTAAACTCGCCGGCGTCGGTCAGATTACATTGATCGGAGGGGACGAACGTGAGATCAAAATCAATCTCGATCAGGGAAAATTAAAAGGCTATGGACTATCGATTCTTGCCGTTACTGAAGCGATTAAGTCTTCCAATCTTGATTTCCCGACCGGTAAGATCAAAGATTCAGACGGACAATTTATCGTCCGTGTTGCGGGAAAATTCAATTCCGTCGACGAACTGCGCAATCTTGTGATCGGTAAATCCCGTCAGGGCGGAGATATTAAATTGGCAGATATCGCCGAAGTGCAGGATGGTCAAAAAGATTACACGAATATCAGCCGGATCAATGGAAAAACTTCGGTCGGAGTTTTAGTACAAAAACAATCGGATGCAAATGCCGTCGAAGTGAGCAAGCTGGTTCGCAAAGAAATTCAGCTGATGGAAAAAGATTATGCCGAATTTGGATTTAATGTCAATATTGCTCAGGACGGTTCAATGTTTACGGTCGATGCTGCTAACGCGGTGAAATTTGATCTAGCATTAGCTGTTGGTTTGGTTGCGTTGGTCATGTTGCTCTTCCTGCACAGCTTGCGCAATTCCGTCATTGTGATGATTGCGATTCCGGCATCGTTGATTTCTACGTTCATTGCCATGTATGCGTTTGGTTTCTCGCTAAATCTTATGACGTTGCTCGGGCTTTCTCTCGTAGTCGGTATTCTCGTTGACGATTCGATTGTCGTTTTGGAAAATATTTACCGACGGCTTGAAATGGGCGAAGACCGGATGACGGCCGCGGTGAAAGGAAGAAATGAAATCGGATTTGCGGCGCTTTCGATCACGCTCGTTGACGTTGTGGTGTTCGTGCCACTGGCTATGACAACCGGATTGATCGGTGATATTATCCGTCAGTTTGCCATTGTTGTTGTCGTGTCGACGCTTTTGAGTTTGTTGGTTTCATTTACGATCACACCGGCATTGGCTTCACGGTTTGCCAAGATCGAGCACCTTACAAAAAATAC
Organism: bacterium; assembly: GCA_019695335.1. Taxonomy (NCBI): domain Bacteria; species bacterium. The sequence goes on along the minus strand of JAIBAF010000004.1, from coordinate 66,741 downwards.
ATTACTCGGACGATTTGCACTCGGGTTTGAATCGCTGTATGACCAATTCAGCCGCCATTATTTATCGCTACTAAAATGGAGCTTGGCCAATCGTGGTAAAATCGCGCTGGCCACTATTGCTTTGTTTATTGGTTCAGTCGCTTTGCTTCCGCTAGGTTTTATCGGCGGTGAATTTATCACACAATCTGATCGCGGTGAATTTGCGGTGACGATCGAATTACCTCCGGGCTCGACGATCGAAAACACCAATTACACAACTCGAGAAGTTGAAAAAACGATTATGGCGATGCCCGAAGTTTATAAAGTTTTTGTTAACGTCGGAGCGTCAAACGAAGGATTGGTCGGTCAATCATCCAATAACATTGCCGAACTCAACGTCGCGTTGGTTCCAAAAAGTGAACGCGCTAAATCTACGGAAGACGTCGGTTGGGAAATCAAGCAACGTATACAACAAATTCCCGGAATCAAAGTCCGTGTCAATCCGATCGGAATTTTCGGAACGGCCAATCAGACGCCGATTCAGATTGTTGTGAGCGGACCTGTACGTGACGACGTCACGATAGCAGCCAATACAGTTGCCGACATGCTTCGCCATATTCCAGGAACGGCGGACGTCCGCCTTTCGGCTGAAGACGGTAAACCTGAAACGCGTATCGAAATTGACCGCCAGAAAATGGCGACGTTCGGGCTTTCGCTCGCCGAGGTCGGAGCGGCCTTGCGCGTTGCACTGACGGGCGATGACGAATCTAAATTTCGCGACGGCGCCAATGAATTTGATATCCGTATTCAGCTGGATGAATTTGACCGTCACCGTACATCCGACATCGGTTCATTGACATTTTTCAATCATAAAGGACAAGCGGTTGAATTAAAACAATTCGCCAATATTTTTCAAACGACCGGCCCGACAAAACTGCAACGCCGCGACCGTAATGCAGCCATTACAGTTTTTTCACAGGCGCTCAGTCGTCCGAGCGGTAGTATTGCTAATGATTTTAAAGTTATGCTTGCAAAAGAACCGTTGCCTAAAGGCGTTCAAATTGCCTATTCCGGTGACTTGAAAAATCAAGCTGATTCTTTCGGCAGTCTTGGGCTCGCAATGTTGGCGGGAATTTTATTCGTTTACATGATCATGGTCGCTTTGTATGATTCGTATATTTATCCGTTTGTTGTGTTGTTTTCTATTCCGGTCGCCATCGTGGGAGCGTTACTGGCGCTGGCGTTGATGATGAAAACGCTCAATATTTTTTCAATTCTCGGCGTTATCATGTTGATAGGATTGGTTGGCAAAAACGCCATCCTGCTTGTCGATCGTACGAATCAGACGCGCGACGAACAAAAATTAAATACGTATGAAGCGTTGCTGGAAGCAGGCCAGACACGTTTACGCCCGATCCTGATGACGACGCTGACGATGATTATCGGTATGATGCCTATTGCCATGTCGCACAGCGCCGGATCTGAATGGAAATCAGGGCTCGCATGGGCATTGATCGGAGGACTGACGAGTTCCATGATGCTCACATTGATTGTAGTGCCGGTTGTCTATTCTAAAGTTGATGAATGGCGTGAGAAAATTCCGAGCCTTTTCCGTCATGTGTTCCCGAAACGTGCCAAGAAGACGGTAGTTCACGACGTCATCGAAACCGCATAAGCGGTTCTTTATATACATCGAAAAGCCTCATGAAAGAATTTCGTGAGGCTTATTTTATTTAAAAATTTTGCAAAAAAACTCCAAAATAATGTATTGCGGCTCGGTAAAAAATTGCTACATTGCAAAAAAATATAATACAAAATACAAACGTTCATGAAGCATTTTAAGATTTTACTTACAGTTATCGCGGGACTGTATTTTTTTAATACAAGAATATCCGCTCAGGAAATGGATGGGAACAACAAAGCTAAAAAGAGTTTGTATCCGATTCCGATTTTGATTTGGTCTGAAGAAACCAAATTAGGATACGGTGCGGCGCTATTATACACAACCAAAAAAGATTCCTTGTCCAAATCCAATTCCATTGGCGGGATGTTTTTGTATACGCAACGTAAACAAATTTCAATTGGTTTCAGTACGGATCATTATTGGAATGATGAAAAGTATCATTTGATTACCAGCGTTGGTTATTCCAAGTTTCCGAATTATTTCTACGGAATCGGAGCTAGTACACCTGACAGTTCTGAAGAAAACTTCACCCCTCAGGCATTCATGGTTTTAGTTAACTTTCATAAAAAAATCATGCCTAGTCTTTACGTGGGCGGAATTATGGAACTAGATTACAATAAAATCGTCAAAGTCGAAGACGGAAGAATTCTCGATACGGCGAATGTTCCGGGGCGTTACAAAAAATGGACGTCAGGATTGGGTGCCGTTATTTTCTGGGATTCGCGTAACAGCAATATATTTCCAACGCAAGGCAGTTATCACCAGTTTTCAATAGTACCGTTCCACCGTGTCATTGGAAGCAGTTATAATTTTGTTCGCTTCAATATTGACTTAAGGCAATACTTTCCTTTTTGGGGCAATCATGTTTTGGCGTATCAGGTTTTTGCTAATTTTATCCCCGGTCATCCGCCGTATCATAAAATGTCGATGTTCGGAAGTATGACGTATACGCGCGGTTATTACCCGGCAAGATATCGTGACAAACACATGGTGGCATTTCAAACCGAATATCGTTCTCCGATGTGGTGGCGATTTGGTTTGGCTGCTTTTGGAGGTTATGGCGATGTCGCACATACGCTCAGCGATTTTAAATTGAAACGGTTCAAGTATTCTGCCGGATGGGGGATTCGTTTTGCCCTCGACAAAAAAGACCGTACGAATATCCGCTTGGATTTTGCATATGGGAAACATTCATCGTACCCAACTATTGCCTTCGGAGAAGCATTTTAAGGCGCCAATCGGCGGAACTCTTCAAGCCTGTATTGCGTAATATCTGACCAATCCGATTTATAAAATTCAAAGGAAGTAGTATGCAAAAAGCTGCAATGATCTTTGCATTTGTTGTAGGATTGGGGATTCTTGGCTATTGGGTCAAGGACGATGAAGCGCCAAAAACCGATTTTCATTCCGCCATAGCTGAAGAAAAAAAATGGGTTGATACAGTTTCTCTACCATATTTTTCAAAAAAAGAATTTTCGGGTGGTGATCTTAAGACAGGGAAAATCCTGGACGATCAACCGTCTTACACGCGTTATTATATTACTTATCGCAGCGGGGATCTAAAAATTTCGGGTATCATGAACGTTCCGAAAGGAAAAGGCCCTTTCCCCGTTTTAATTTTGAACCATGGATATATCCCGCCTAAAATGTATACTAACGGCCGCGGACTTAAACGCGAGCAGGATTATCTCGCCAAACATGGTTACGTCGTCATACATCCCGATTACCGCAATCATGCCGATTCCGACAAAGATACGACCAACGGTGTACGATTTCGATTAGGGTATGTTGAAGATGTGATCAATGCCGTGGTTGCCGTTAAAAATTCTGACTACAAATTTTTTGATAAAGAACGTATCGGCATGTTTGGCCATTCGATGGGCGGCGGTATATGCCTGAACGTTATGGTAGCGCAGCCGAAACTTGTTAAGGCATTCGTACTCTTTGGCTCCGTCAGCGCCGACGTTCGCGATAATTTCTACCGATGGTCGGTTCGAAGCTCAGAAGGAGACAGCATCATCCGTCAGTATGGCCGTCCGGAGGAAAATCCGGATTTTTGGAATCGTATATCGCCGATGACGTACTTGAATGCCGTAGAAGCGCCGATAATGATCCATCACGGAACATCCGATGAATCGTGTCCTCTCGAATGGTCACAAAAATTAACAGACTCGTTGAAAATACGACAAAAAGATGTTACATTTTACGAGTATCCGAAAGAGCCGCACGAATTTATTAATGCATGGCCTTTGGTCATGCAGCGAACGGCGGCGTTCTTTGATCAACATTTAAAACCATGAAATCGTCTTTGACCCAAACGATCTGTCCATTCTGCCGCGCCAGTGCCGGTTTTGTTTTTGTACACGGGCATTATCAATGCGTACATTGCAAAAATGTTATGGTCCGGTGTTGTGAAGGTGAAGTGGTTCACGAAACCCAGCGCATGTCGAAAGAACCGGCTAAAGAAGTTCAACAACGTTTTCCGGACATTTCTATTGAAGCAACATTCTGATCCGGCCTTTTAAAAACTGCTGAAAAAGAGGAGGAAAGCATGTTAGAGAAATTAGTACGCCGAATTATACCTCAAGTTATCGGCTTGGGTATGATGGTTATCGGATGGTATTTGAGCGTATTAAGTGTTGGGTTAGACAGGTTTACCGGTTCCATTTTTACAAAATGGACGCTCATTGGTCTTTTCCTGATATTGATCGGCGGATATATTCCGCAAATATGGATCGCCGTATTACATAAAATGAATAAATGAGTTTTTATCTGAAATCTTTCTCGTAAGCGCCTTTACCGAAGTAATTATTATATTCCTCTTTTAATTTTTTACTCATTACGTTTTTCTCATCAAAGCGAAAATCCCGATGAGTTTTACGGAGCGACTCGGCTTGTTTGACCAAATCATCTGTAGGGTGTCCGCCGGGTAAACATTGGATCACGGCGCGTTTGATCAATTCAAGCTTTTCCTGTGACAAAAATACATCGACATTGGTCCACGCCGTTTTGAAGGTTATATGTTCAAAAATATCATTCCATTCAAGACCAAACGATTCATTGAAGATTCTGAGTCGCTCGCGTAATCGAAACGGCACTAGTTCTTGAGTTCTCCGAATATTTTTTTGAGTTACTGAAATACCGGCCGCGGATACCCACCGATCATCAGCAGACGCAAACGATGTGAAAGCGTCTAACCAATCATTGACTAAATCGATCAGAATTTCCCATCGTTCCTGAATGGCTTTCCATTCTGTAATCCGCGGTGCAAAATCCCATTCGATCTTGTTCCTCCGTAATCCGAATTCAAATGAATCCGGGATGCCGAAGGGCGAAGTGTTGGCCATCGCATCGAAAGTTGAAAGAATTTCTTCACGCATTTGAATTTCGACCGGATGATTTCTGGATTTTGCCCAATTCACTTCGGTGACCAGGTTATCGCGAAGTATCACGGTACCTTCCATGGCTTTGTCCATACCTTTTTCGATCAGCGTGCGGAGGAATACAGGATACGAAATACCCGATCGCCCTAGATCAATGATCGATTGTAAAACACCGCTTAACGAGCGAACGTCCGAAGGTTTTAACGAAGAATTCTGTGTATCATGATACGACACCAGCGTTTTTTCATAAGCATCAATCGTCTGCTTTAAATACAAATCATCCGTATCGTCATTATTGGTTAGCGATTGTTTAGCGGCCTCAGAAAGGCATTGCGAATAATATTGACTGAAATTTGCAAAATGACCTTCCGTTGCCATTTTTGCGCTATAGGCGTTCAAGTCGTCCATTTCACGACCGAGTGATTCCATTTTTTCCAGTTCGGCCAACATCATCTCGAAGGAAGGTCCCGACATTTTTTTGTCGCGACAGTCTTGAGCCATCGTTCTGAAGGTTCCAAGCATGCTATCGATAATCATTTGATTGATTGGCATAATTTACTCCATACCGGTGTAACGTTGATGCTGCTTGATTCGTTTTTGAACTACTTCTTCGGGGAAAGGAATTTTACGGCGATGACGTTTTTCGCCGATCAAAGCATAATTTATTTTCCAATCCGGTTGGTATTGCCGATAACCCGGTACAATCCGTTGTTCGTAATCGGTTCTGCCCGACTTGCGTAACATATGAACACGGTCCGATTCTTCCTGACGCCACTCTTGCGGGATGTCGCCGACAATCGATTCCGCAACTTCGATTTCTTCTAAAATTTTAAAATCGGAATAAAAACAATCGGCGAATAAATCGACAGTGATAAAAAGATTGTTTTCCGTTTCAATATCCAAAACCATCCTTGTCAGTTCTTCAGGCGATTGAATGTTATCGATGGCCTGTAAAATGCGTTCTGAACTTTTAGCACGAACCGTTTCATGAATTTGATCGTAAAATTCCAATCGTGCTTTTTCAGTGTCTTTTACTTTTGCAATCGCGACGCGAATATTAAGTTGGTTTTTTTCTAAAACTGCACGAAAATCTTCCAATTTTTCTACTTCACTAATTGCCTGAAATAAAGCTTTTTCGGCTTCGTACGAATTTTGGTACATCGGGATGTTCAAGTACCGATTCATTCGTGCTTCGTAATAGTCGGTATATTCACGATGGCGTTGTTCCATAGGAATCGTCTCACTTTAAAATGATATGCGCAACAATCAGTAAAAATAATGAGATCAAAAGGAAAATTAAAATGCGCCAGTTTATTTGATCTGTTTGGTCGTTCATAAATTTGAGTATCAAAATAATAGAAAGGTAAACCGGAAACATCATTTCCGGTTTACCAGTTTATTAAGAATCTATTGCTTCCAATTACCCGATTTACCGATATTTTCTTTAGGTATTTCATAGCCGAAACTAAGCAATGCCGGTTTGATCTGATAACCGGAAGCATTCAAAGCGTAATCATCGGGTATTCCGCCTAAAGCGGTCCAGCGGAATTGACTTTCAGAAGGCTTGCGTAAGAAAGACAAACCTATAATTTCATATTTGCCGTCCGTTCTTTCAAATAAGCCAAATCCCGTACCGACATAATTATCAACCTGATTTTCATTAGGCCACGGCTTCATGACCTGACCGGTTTGTTTACAGGTAAGCTTGAGCAATTTGCCGTATTTCGATAACGCATCGCGGTTAGGAATCTCATTTTGTTGATCGGTCGATCCATATTGATCCGGAAAAACAACTGCCGACAGCTTTTTCGCCCAAAGTTTTTCATAATAAGCTTTAAGCGCTTCCTTGCTTTTACTGTCTAAATTGATGCTAAACTGAATTGTAGCCGCAAAACGATCATTGTATCCGTCGGCGTCGAGGCCGAATAAAATATCATGACGGCCGGGAGTTAATGACAGAAGCCACTTGGTGAAATGCAAAGCCGGCAGGTATTGAAGATGGCTTTTATAATTTGTTTGATCCGGATCGGGGAGCAAATCATATATGATATACGCTTTCTTCATAATCTCCTGATCTTTTCCGCCAATGTTGTACAGGCGAATGCTGGAGGAAGAAGACTGATCGGTTGCGTCCTTAAAAAATGCCGTGGGTAAGGTCGCGACGCTGTAGCCAAGGTCCGGATCATTTTTGGTCGCTCCTAATTCCTTAATTGTTTGACGAAAATAAGCGATCATATAAAACGGCTGGCCCGGAACAATTTCCGTGATAACGTCTGCAGGGTTTTCTTTTCCAACGACCTGAGGATTTTTAAATGCGATAATTTTTTTGATATTTTTTTTATGAAAATCACTGGTGAAAAGGTGGGCGAAATTTGTCATGACACGATCCAAAGCATTATCGGCTTCGCGCGTCAAGTCTTCGAAAACGGAATTATCGGGAAACATCGATTTGAATGAACGCGCCATCAAGCTGGCCGATTCATAGTACGCCATTTTTACATCGTTGGAATAGGTGACTTCGTCGCCTTTGGCAATACAGATGGAAACGCCTTTTGCCAATTCACCTTGGGCGGCTTCCATTTTATCACGCCACAACAGAATGCTGTTGATCGACGAATTGATTTGTTCATCGTCTTTCGTGGTAACACCAATTTCTTTTCCATCTTTCAATTCCTGGCCTTTGGCGGGTTTTTGTAAACGATTTTTCAATGCATAAAAATATTTAGGAAATTTTTCCCTGTCGGTTTTCATACGGTCGGCCATTGACGGGTAATCCATCGCTGAAAGGATATTGATGGTTTCACTCGGTTGCAGGTTATCTCCGGACAATTGCGGGATCATAAATTCAGCAACAATAGATGCAGGGGCATTAGTCAAAAGTTGTGCTTTTCCTTTGTAATAAGCTAGCATTGAGCCAGCCGCATCGGCGTTAGCTGCGTTGCCGCCTTTCGTATCATACCAGGCCTGAAAACGTTTCTGCAAATCTTCGTACTTAGGCAGATCGGCATGATTGGCTTCGAGTTCGCGAACCTTACCGATACGATCCGGAATTTGTTTTAAATATTTCTGAGCCTTGTAATCCCAGTTATAATCATCCCACTGAGGCGCACGGCTCAATTCATCGAGCGCCATAAAATCATTTTGCAGCGCTTTGACAGCATTATTTAAAGCAACGTTGTTGGAACCGCCGGATTTTTTGGAATCATTGTTCGAAGCCCGTCCATCCTGTGATGCAGATTTCTGTTTGTCATTCGTTTCCTTTTTGGATTTGTCTTTGCCTTTCAGTTTTTTTAAATCGATCTGAGAATAGCTGTTGCCGACAGCCATGGATGCGGCTAAGGTGATGATTACCAGCCACGCTAAATTAATCTTCCGTTTCATACTTCCTCCTTCATTTAAGTTAAAGTGATTATGATCGTGTTGAGAAAATTCCTTTAATAGAAGTCATGCCGTCGTCAATATCGATCCGGCCTTGCAGAATTCTTCCGTCGAAATAAGTGATTTCAACTTTTCCGCTTTCATGGTCGTGAAGGTCAATCGAACCATGACTGTTATAAATCGTTGCCGAGAGGCTCTTAGCTGATTTTTTTGAGCACCAATAAACTCCTCGCGCTATTGGCGCATCGGCACAATAAAGGTCGATATTAACTTTTATTTCATCCGCCAGCATTTTTTGCCGGTAAGGTGCGTCAATGGAAGGATCGTAATTGATGATCGCAATCGAATAATTAGCGTCTGTATTTTTGATAAAGTAGCAATCGGTGACAGACAATTCAGTTACTGAGAAACGGTTATATGAAAGATCCGATTGTATTGCAATTTCTGTCCGGATCGTTTCAGGTTTGTAATCAGCTAATGCCTGCGGCTCATCTTTGATATTACAACTGACGGACAACAGTAGTTGAAGTGTGAATGCCAATGTAAATTTCATAACCGAGGCTTTCATGTGAAGGTTCATGGGTCAAAGAACTGATCTCAATATCTTGTAAACGTCTTATCTCAACAACTATCGCAATCGATAAAAAAAGGCCGGAAACAAAAAAACCACCTATCACAAGTGATAGGTGGTTTAAAAAAAGACCAAAGGCGGGTCGCTTCAGATCAAACCTTTGCGGACAGCTTTTGAGATGGCTTCAGATTGGGAGGTTGCGTGGAGTTTCTTGTAGATATTGCCGACATGAAATCGCACCGTAGGAACGCTGATGGACAATTCGTCGGCGATGAGTTTATATGGTTTGCCGGATTCCATCAGTTTGAGTATGGATTTTTCGCGTTCGGTTAACGAAGCGTCTTCATTGTTGCTGGGAACGGATTGACGTTGAAAATGATCGACTACTTTTTTAGCGATAGACGGAGACATTGGCGCGCCGCCTTCCTGTGCTTCTTTTAACGCTTCAAGCATACGGGCCGGAGAAGTTTTCTTGAGTAAATATCCTGAAGCGCCGGCGCACAATGCATCAAAGATAGTTTCAGATTCTTCATACACCGTTTGCATGATTACAATAATATTTGGAGTGACTGCTTTGATTTTTTTTACGCCTTCAATACCGGACATGCCGCCGGCTAAATGAATGTCCATCAAAACGATTTCCGGCTTGCGCACGTTCAATTCTTTCAACAAAGCTTCGCAGCGTTCATATGCGCCGACGCATTTGAATCCTTCCGTTGAATCTAAAATCAGATGTAATCCTTGCCGGATAATTTTGTCGTCTTCGACGACGGCTACTTTAATCATTGTGTAATTATTTGGTTGTTTTGAATAATACGTAAAGAACATTACCGTTTCAACGGCTTTTTCATTAAGCAGTTATTGCAATTGTTCTTCCGTCGTTTTATAATTCGTATCCTTTCAGCTCATTTAACGGATTGCTTTTGTCATGAATTCAACTCTTGCTGGAATACTCGTCTATATAGTTGTACAACTTATCATTGGTTTTCTGGTTTCGAAGAAAATTCGAAACGAAGAGGATTATCTCCTTGCCGGGCGAAGTCTTGGTTATGGTCTGGCGATTTTTTCGATTTTCGCGACATGGTTTGGTGCTGAGTCATGCATCGGGACGGCCGGCGCGGCGTATGAACTTGGTTTAGCCGGTGTGACAGCCGATCCGTTTGGATATGCTGTTTGTTTGATTGTTATGGCGTTGGTCCTCGCTGTACCTTTGTGGAAAATGAAATTGACAACGATCGCCGATCTTTTCAAGATTCGGTTTTCGCAGCGCACAGAACGGTTGACGGCCATTATCATGATTCCGACGTCGCTTTTGTGGGCCGCGGCGCAGATCCGCGCGCTGGGAATGATTTTATCGGCTTCGTCGGAACTGACAGCGACCATGGCCATCACATTGGCCGCCGCCGTGGTGATTGTGTACACCGTGATGGGAGGACTTTTGGCCGATGCTATCACGGACGTCGTACAAGGTGTAGCGCTGATTGCAGGGTTAGTCATATTGATACCGATTGTAATGACCTCCGACACAGTAACGGCCATACCTGATCTTTTTGTGTTTCGCGATTCTGCAACCGTCCACTCGTGGTGGTCGTCACTGGAAGAATGGGCCATTCCGATCTGTGGTTCGCTCGTTGCACAGGAATTGATCTCGCGCGTGATTGCCTGCCGGTCACCGCAGATCGCAAAACGTTCAACACTATTGGCAGCGGGAATGTATCTCGTTGTAGGCATTATTCCGTTGACACTAGGCTTGGCCGGATTTTATTTGATTCCGGGTTTGGAAGAACCGGAACATGTGCTTCCGATGATTGCGCAAAAATATTTACCGTCTTGGATGTACGTATTGTTTGCCGGCGCGATTGTTTCGGCCATTTTGTCGACCGTCGACAGCGCCCTGTTGTCCTGTTCGGCGCTTTTTTCTCACAACATTCTTTTATCAATGAAGCCCGGTGTCGCCGAAAAACAAAAATTGTTATATAACCGCCTGGGCGTGGTAGGTATGGGAATTCTGGCTTACATTTTAGCTCTGCACGCGGAAGGCGTTTATAATTTAGTCAAAGACGCTTCGTCGCTTGGGAGTGCCGGAATTTTTGTCGTCGCTATGTTCGGAGTATTTACGCGGTTCGGAAAAGAAAAAAGCGCCATCACTGCGTTGTTACTGGGAGTTGTTGTGTGGATGGTGGCGAGTTACGGTTACGAATTCGAATTAAGTTATCTGCTTGCATTAGCAGTATCGTTCGCAGGATACATCATCGTCGCTTCTTTTGAAAACGGAAAACCTGCCTAAATTCTTCTTCCTGTAAATCGGATCGTGCACCCTTGTTCATTTCCCGTTTCAATTTCGATACATCCTCCGATAGCACGGGCACGTTCCTGCATATTGACTAACCCGTTGCCATGGCGTTGGTGGGATAAGTCAAAGCCTTTGCCGTCATCCTTTAATGTCATACTGAAAGATTTTCCATTAACGTTTGCCTCCAGCGTAATGCGCTTACAACCGCTATATTTAAGAGCATTGTTGATACCTTCTTTAAAAATCATGTACAGATGACGGCGAAATTCCATCGGCAATTTTACCGATTGCAATGCTGAAAGATTACCAGTAATAAACTCGATGTTATTTTGAAAAATAATTTCCTCAATGGACTCTTTCAGGCGAATAATTAACTCGTACAACGAATCGCGTTTCGGGTTAATCATCCAGATAATATCGCGCATTTCTTCATATAAGGATTGTGAAATATGGTCGATGGTTTGCAGATTTTTTACGACCAATTCGTTTTTATCCGGCTGCAGCGCCGCAATTTGCGTGAGGATATGAACTTGAGTTAGCCCGGCGCCGATTGAATCATGAAAATCGGCAGCAATTTTTGAGCGCATGCGTTCGATAGCAAGAACGCGTTGCACGCGATTGTATACAATCAGCGCAGCCGTTCCACCCACCGTGAAAATGATCAATGCGATAAACCACCATGTTTTCCAGAACGGAGGCCGAATCGTAAAAGTAAATTGCAACGGCTCACTCCAAACGCCCCAGGCATTGGCCGCCTGAATTTCAAACGTATAATGACCGTCATGCAAATTAGAATATTGCACAAAATTTCTCGGTGTTTCGACCCAATCCGGATCCACTTCCGACATACGATAGCGATACATGACTCGCTCCGGCATAGCCAAATGAATGCCGATAAAATCAAATTTCAGATAATTTTCGTTGTAATTAAAAACATGGCCTGCCGGAAGTTTTTTTAAATCCACATCATCTTCAAAAATTCTTAGACGGGTCAAATGGATTCGCGGCGGAATGGTGTTGATTTGATCTTCATTTGGATTGTAACGCGCAACTCCACGAGTGGTTCCAAACCATAAAATTCCATCTGCATCGGCATACGCGGCTCCGTGAATACATTCATCGCTGGGTAATCCGTCGAAACGAGTGAGGATCTTTTTTACTCGCGGTTCACCGCTTACATCCAGAACAGTTATACCTTTATTGGAAGTGAGATACAATTGATTCGACCGGTCTTCAACGATAGTGAAGATGGTGTTATCGGATAAACCTTGCTCCATGGTCATGGCAAAAAAAGGTTTGAGCGTGTCTTGAGGATTAAATACAATCAGGCCACCACCCGTCGTGCCGATAAAAAGTTTTTTTTTAAAAATATGAAGACCGTTGATTTTTTCTGACGTAAGCCCGTCAGCCGCCAGCCATCGCATCACGCGATCGCCTTGAATCGCCCGAAGTCCCTGGTCATCGCATCCAATATATAATGTTCCGGCTGAATCTTCGGTCAAACTGGAAATAATCATATCGCCGAATTCCGGAATTTTTTCAGGAATTCCTAAGGATGCCATCTTATATAATCCCAGATTCGTTCCGATGTAAGTAATGCCGTTTCGGGCTGTGTGGAGGGCAAATACTCTGGGTAACAATTTGCTTGAATTAAGAGTAGACAGTCGGCCGTTACTTAAAGCACTGACGCCTTGATCCGTACCAATCAAAAGTTTGCCTTGTGAGTTTTTGGCAAAGCACCACACGGCATCATTCGCTAGTCCGTCGGCGCTCGTTTTACTCTGCAATGTTGTTGTGTTTTTATCGAGGAGTAACAAGCCCGACCCGTAAGTTCCCAAACATAAATGTCCTCTATCATCTTCTCCGATACTCCAGATCTCATTTTCCGTCAATCCGGTTTTTTTATTATAAAACATCATTTGCTTCGGCGAATATAAACTAACGCCACCGGCAACATAGTGGCCTATATAAATCGTTCCATGTGAATCTTCAAAAAGTGAATTGACGAAATCATCTTGCAAACCATTCGACGATGTCAGGATTTCCGGGTCGCCTTTTCCGAGAATGGTAACGCCGGTCGATGTTGCGACATACAGTTTACCGTCACGCGATTCAATCACATCCCAAACATCGTTACCAGACAAACCACTATTGTCCGTAAGCACTGTATAAATTGAGCCGTTGTAAATGGCCAGGCCCTTATCGGTACAGATATAGATATAACCATTCCCTGAACGAAATAATCGGCGTGTAAATTTCGAAGGCAGTCCTTTGCTTAAACTGGACAGGATGGAATTTTCTAAAATATTCAGACCGCCGGCTGTTGCGATGATAATCTGCTGTTTATAGAGTGCTAAAGAATAGACGATATCACTGTTGAGTCCGTTTGCTTCAGTCCAATTTACGACAACCGAATCTTTGCAATAAAAAAGACCATTGCCTTCCGTTGCGAAGAACCATTCATCATTTCCTATTCGCAAAATTTTACGAATATGTTTTCCTGAAAAAAATTTTTTTTTGAACGGTGACATGACGTCGTTGTGATAAAGAAATACACCGTCACTCGTACCAAGATAAAGTCCCGTGCTGTCTTCCATCATGTCGTAGATGACGGAACCAGTGAGCCCGTTCCGGCCGTCGAAATTAGCAAATGACGTTCCATCCCAGCGCGCCAGTCCGGCAAAAGTTCCGAACCACATATAACCGTCATGATCTTCCAGCATACTCAAAATCTGAGACTGTGGAAGTCCGTCTTCAATGTTTAACGTTCGGTGGATTTTGATTTGCGCAGTACTCATACCGGCATTCACCAAAACCCATACGACGAATGCGATGAATTTTTTCATGAGGCACGCGATTTATGGATTGGATCTTGAATCGCTACGTTTTTTCAGGATCACCGAAAAGAGGATATTCAGAATAGCCGCTGCCATATAGGCATAGGGCAAATACTTTTTATTTTGAGCAAACATGTCGGCGGCTACTACTAATAAGACGGCGCTACCGAAATATACAAGCCATGTTTGCTTGTGATGTTTCGTTTTGAAAAAAACGGCGATATAAATAATTCCTGCGCCTATATAAATCCAACCGAACGGGTTGGCGTTGACCACAGCATCGTAGCCCGCCAACAATAACGGGAGAGCACTGAAGATCAAACTTAATGCAGAAAGTTTTTGTTTATTCATCAAAGCGGTGATTAAAAAAATTATTCTGGCAAACGCTAATAGGATTCTGGATTAATCGCCGGCGCCGTGCCGTCGCAGTAGTCCTGCAATTTCCGGGTGTTTTTTTTCAAGCGACAACATCACGGCCGATTTGCCGTCATCGGTACGGGCATGAATATCTGCGCCGTTTTGAATCAATAACTCGATCATATCCGATTGGCCATTGGCTGCAGCGCTGTGCAAAGGCGTGTACCCTCCATGCTGGCGCGCATTCACGTCCGCTCCGTTTTCGATGAGCATTGCGACAATGGCGAGATGCCGGGCGGCAGCGGCGGAATGAATCGGATGCACTTGCATCGGATTACGCGACGAAGACTTTGGATCCGCACCTTGGCTGAGCAAAAACTTTGCTATTTCTTTATGACCGAAATAAGCGGCTAGATGTAATGCGGCAAATCCGTCGTGTGAATACGCGTGAACAAAATCCGGATTAGCTTGGATGGAAGTTCGAACCATGTCAATCTTTCCGATCGCCGCCGCTTCGAATACAGTCAATTGCGGGTTGAAGCTGAGAAGAAAGTCCAGAATTTCGTGTCTCCCGTAATAAGCGGCCAATAAAAAAGTCGATTCGCCGGTAGAAGTCTTAGCATCGATCAACGAGGGATTTCCTGCTACCAGTGATTTGATGGCTTCCAATTGACCTGCTTTCAAAGCTTCGATCATTTGATGTGCCGCATCCATGAAACCTCCGGAAATCAACTTTTTAATGTAGCTTGCAAAATCAATTTAGTGCCGGTCAGCGCTTTTGATACCGGACAGTTGGTCTTGGCTTCTTCAGCAATTTTTTGGAAGGTTGCGGCATCGATCTTGGGTACCCACCCTTCACAAGTAATTTCAATTTTGGTAATGCTGAAGCCGTCGCCGACTTTTTCGATAAACACTTTGTCTTCGGCTTTGACGGCCGTCGGAGGAAATCCGGCGCTGGCCAGCGCGTGCGAAAAAGCCATGGCAAAACATGCGGAATGCGCGGCGCCGATCAACTCTTCTGGGTTAGTACCGGTGCCATCTTCAAAACGCGAAGTAAATGAATACGGACTAAAAAGGGTTCCGCTCTCGGTTGTCACATTACCGTGACCGCTTTTGAGATCCCCTTTCCATTCGGCTTGTGCTTTACGGACGGGCATATCAGACTCCTTTGGTATGTATCGAATTTAATAACAGTAGAGACTGAAGAAACTTAAAAAGAAAAAATCAAAAAGCAAAGAAGTGAATATATAGGCAGCAATCAGGCTAGGCGGTCATCATTCATTCAGACATCATAAATAAACATGACCGAGTTAGAAAGCTCTTTTACGCCGCCTGTAGAACGATAAAATTCAATGGCCTGAAAATTTTTCTCGTCTGTTAAGACAAAAATTTCAAAACAATTAAGTTGGCGCGATATTTTTTTTAATTGTCCGATCAATTTCGAACCGACGCCTTGTCGCTGGTAAGGTTCAAATACATCAATCGAATACAAAAACATAGCGGGCTTCAGTCGATCCGGGTGCGGCAAAACAAAAGACCATGAATATCCGGCTGTTTCTTTTCCAATATAAGCAACACTCAGCACGTTGAATTTATTTTTAAAAAAGGCGCGATTGGGAACAGCATTTGGTTTACCGGCTTTCAAAAAAAGTTCTTTGAGAAATTTTTTATCGAACTTTGATATTCGTTTAATTTTAATAGTCATTGGAATCAGTTTACTTATAAGCCTTATTTGCTAAATAGTACAATCCTGTTCGTATTCGTTCCTTTACGGTTATTGCCAACGCCCCAAATGTTGGCCGTTTTCGTAAATCGCTGCTCATTGATCAGGACGCCTTTGCAAAAAAAACCTGCATGGATACCGAGCGGAACAACATGTTCGTCAAGACGGATTTTACCATTACGCACTTCGCCGACTTCAAATGCTACGTGGCCGCCGGGTTTGGTTATTCGGTAAAGCTCATAAAAGACATCTTGCATGATCGTTTCCCATTCTGTGACAGAACGAGCTGTCGATATACGTATAGTTTCAGAATTAATGCCGTTGAACCAGCATCGCAGCCAGTTATCACTGGCGTATTGCACGACATCCAGAAACGGAGGCGAAGTGACTGTCAATTGAACAGAGTTGCCAGAAATAGAATCTGTCTGACGCGCGTCGTTTGTCAGGAAAATCGCTTTCTCTCGAATGACCCGAAGGTGTTCGCGCTGTTCGTTCGAGACGTCACGAAGAAGGATTCTGCTTTTTTTAAGAATAATTTTTTTGGTATCTCTGTAATCCGGTTTTTGTTTCCTTTTAGCATTGATTCGTTTCTGATCTGCCGGTGTAACAGCTTGATTAGGCGGCAGCGTATACACTGAAAAAAAACCTGACGAATGTCCGGTTAATCGATTGGTCGCGACCATACGAATCCATCGATCACTATCGTCTTCTTGTCCGCTCGAAATGCGTTTTAGAAAATATTTTTTCAACAATACAATTTCAGTTTCGGTTTTTGGATGAAAAAACATCGAGAGGTCGATATCGGCATGCGCTTTTTTCTCAAATGAAATTTCCGATAATCGTTGTTCGATTTGTTCAAGGGTTGGCGGAGATAAACGCGGGCCGGTAAGCAGGACGCTCAGAGGATTGATATCGTTAGCAATAACACGGCGACGGAGTAGAGCTGCTTCCAATGCTGTAGTACCTCGACCGCTGAAAGGATCATACACTATGTCTCCGGTTTGTGTCAGCGATTCAATGAAAAATTTCGGCAATTGAGGCTTGAAACACGCTCGATAAGCAATTTCGTGAAGCGAATGCGCTTGCCGCTGTCGCGGGGTCCAGAATTCACCGGTAAACTTCTGAAAAGAATTATTGCCGATAAGTATTTTATCTTGAGAGGACGAAAGCACATGATCAAATTTCAATTCAATTTCAGAATCTTTAATCATATGTTACAAAATCTTAATCTTATAAATCTTCCCGTCGAACGAACAAATATAGATTTCCTGCGAACTATCGACACCAAATGAAGCTATCGACAATCCGGATTCGATCAAAAGTTTATTCGTCGCCACATTACCGGTCATTTTGATCGTCCAGATTTTTCCGCTTCCAAAATCGCCGTATATATAAGCGCCGGTGAGATCGGGCAGTTGAGTGCCGCGGTAAACGTAACCGCCGGTTACCGAGAATCCTTCGGAACGCGGGTAATTCCATACCGGCAAGGTCAATCCTGTCGTGTCACATGAAGTCGAGTTATAACAGAAATATCCTTCCATGATATTCCATCCGTAATTACCGCCTTTTTCAATAATGTCGATTTCTTCCAAGGTGTTTTGTCCTACGTCGCCGGCCCATAAAACCCCTGTCGCAGGATCGAAACTAAACCGCCATGGATTACGCAATCCATAAGCAAAAATTTCTTGTTTTACAGAGGTGTTACCATAGAACGGATTTTCCGGAGGGATTTTGTACCGTACATCAACTGTAGCTCCATTGATATCAATGCACAAAATTTTTCCGAGCAGGGTCGTCAAACTCTGGCCGTTGCCGCGCGGGTCGCCGCCGGATCCGCCATCGCCCGTCGCAATGTACAAATATCCGTCCGGTCCGAATGCCAATTGTCCGCCATTGTGATTGTTATACGGCTGTGAAAATTCAAGAACCATGAATTCACTTCCGGCATCGGCAAGATTGGAATCGGTCGCACTGATTGAAAAACGCGAAATCACAGTTCGCTCAGGCTGAGAGGCTGTGTAATTGACATAAAAATACCCGTTGGTTTTAAAATGCGGATCAAAAGCAAGCCCCAGCAAACCTTCTTCATTACCGCGATCGTCAACCTTTGTACGGATATCAAGAAAAACTTCAGATGAGTCCGCTAAAGAATCGTTGGGAAATACTCGAATAATTCCGGCCTGTTCGACGACAAAAATACGATTATCACCCGCATGCTGAAAATCAACCGGACGTTCAAAAGTCAGATTCGGAAAAGCCTGCGCCACGACATAAACGGGCATTTCATCGGGCGTTTCGTCAGGTGTATCTTTTTTATTGTCCCTGCATGAAAAGAACATGCAAAAGGCTGTGATACAACACACATGAAAAACGAACATTCGTTTCTCTTTATTTGAAATGATCGAGGAGTTGTTCATTGGTTGGAGATTTTTCGATGAGTCCCAGAAGCGTTCGCAAAGCTTCTTTAGGTTGAAATTTAGCAATAGAGCGGCGAAGTTTCTGATGCTGCGGTGTACGCTCGCCGAAAAGCAATTCTTCGTTGCGCGTCGCGGAAGCATTGACGGTAATGGCCGGAAATAAACGCTCTTCGGCTAATTCCCGGTTCAATACCAATTCCATATTACCGGTACCTTTGAATTCCTGAAAGATCAGTTCATCCATTCTTGAATTGGTTTCAATCAATGCGGTAGCAATGATGGTGAGCGAACCGCCGCCTTCGAGATTACGCGCCGCGCCGAAAATGCGTTTTGGAATTTCCAGCGCTCGGATATCGACGCCGCCCGACAAAGTACGTCCGCTGCTTTTTTGATGTACGTTGAATGCCCGGCCCATGCGTGTGAGTGAGTCGAGCAACATCACGACGTCTTTGCCGGTTTCGACTTTACGTTTCGCGTACTCGAGTGCGAGCTGAGCCAACCGGATATGACGGCCGCCTTCGCTGTCGCTCGAACTGGCAAATACTTCGCCGCGAATCGTGCGGCGCATGTCCGTCACTTCTTCTGGCCGCTCATCGATCAACAGAACGAGCAATTCGATTTCAGGATTATCCGCGCTGATGGCGTGCGCCATTTCCTGCAGAAGCCTTGTTTTACCGGCTTTGGGTGGAGCTACGATCAAACCGCGCTGGCCCTTGCCGATTGGGCAAAGCAATTCGACCACACGCATACTCAACGCGGAATACGTTCCTACGAGTTTGATTTTTTCATTAGGTTGTATGGCGTCGTGTGCCGCAAATTCTTTGAGAACGGCCCAAACATCCGGCGCCAGTCCATTAACCGTCAGAATGGCGGTTGCCTGCGGACTGCCTTTACCGCTCGGTTTTGCCTCACCTTCGATCATGACGCCGGCGCGGAGATTGTATTGACGGATCAATGGCTGGGGTACATACACATCCGCCGGTGTACTTTTGAGGTCCAGCGATAAAACGCGTGTAAAACCGAAACCTTTTGGATCAATTTCGAGTATTCCGGAAAACGAGTTGGACATGTGAATAAATCAAATAATTCAGTGGAATGGTTGGAGGAGGAATTAAATGAATATTGGAAATAGCGGCTGAACAAGCAAGCGGTTTTTTGACTGGTGAAAAGTTATCAGAACGTGTACATTAATGTCCGTATAACCGGAAAGGGTTCTTTTATGAAAATTTTTTGGTTAGCAGCCTTATCGATTTTTATCGCATGTACGTCCGGCAAAAATACTCCGACGGTGACGATGTCCGCCACCGCTGATTCGTCGAAAATAGTTTTGGTGACCAAGGATGAACCCGGAGATCTTTTGGTGGTATCTGGAACGGTTTATTCTGATGATGGAGTGATGCCTGTCCATGGCGTTCGTTTGTTTGTCTATCATACGGACCAAAAAGGCCTTTATTCAGCCGATAATGATCCACGAAACCCTCGCATCAAAGGCACTTTGATCACGGATTCGCTTGGAAGTTATGAATTTCTGACGATCAAACCCGGAGCCTATCCGTCCGGTGGTGTTCCGGCACATATTCATTTTGTCGTGCAAAAAGACGGATATTTGGAAACCAAACCAGAAATGTTGTTTGAGGGCGACCGCTATTTGCGCCAGACCGATTATCAACGGGAGGAGCTTTTAGGCGATTTTGGCACCATTCGAAAACTCGCTAAAGATTCAGCGGGTGTAAGCCGGTCCACGTTCAATATTAAATTAATCAAAAAACAGTCTCCATAATGGTCGATTTTTTGTTAGTCCGTTCGTCATTTATATAAATTGTTGAATTTTCAAGGGAGGAATACACGATGGCTCAATTTATTTTATTACTCCAAGGCGGAGAGTTTTCCGAATACTCGGAAGAACAAATGCAACGTATTCGCCAGGAATATTACGCATGGTCCCAGAAATTAGCCGCCGAAGGCCGCAATCTCGGAGGAAATGAATTGGCGCATAGCGGCCGAATTTTAAAAAAGAAAGGCGGCCAGTTTGTCGATGGTCCCTTTACCGAAACAAAAGAAGCCGTCGGAGGATTTTTTCAAATCGAAGCGAAAGATCTGGAAGAAGCTACGACTATTTCCCGCGAATGCCCGCATTTGAAATTTAAAGGCAAAGTTGAGGTTCGGGAAATCGTAATGCATTAAAATAAAGAATTCAAATTCTACCTAAAAATTGATTATAAAGGAACATCATGCCACAATATATTTTATTGTTACCGGGCGGGGACTTCGAAGGCGTTTCAGCCAATGAAATGCAAAAAATAAGCGAAGATTATTTATCATGGGTCGACACCTTGAAAAAAACCGGGCGTTACAAACGTGCCGCGCATTTACTTGACGCCGGGCGCGTCTTACATAAAGAAAACGACCGGGTCGTCGATGGCCCGTTTACGGAAACGAAAGAAGCGATTGGCGGATACTATCAATTAGAAGCGAAAGATTACGAAGAAGCGATTGAATTGGCCAAAGCGTGTCCGCATTTGAAATACGACGGCACAGTCGAAATACGCGAAGTTATCGAACATCAAGAGGAGTGATTATGGGTTATTTTACCAAAGAGTTTCTGGAATTTTTCCGCTTATTGGAAAAAAACAATTCGACCGAATGGTTTCGCGAGAATAAACCGTGGTATGAAACGGCAGTAAAAGAGCCGTTTTATCGCCTGGTAGAAGAAATGATTCAACGGATTCACCAATACGATCCGAAAGTTGCTATCGCGCCGAAAGATGCCATTTTCAGGATCAATCGCGACATTCGTTTTTCAAAAGACAAAAGCCCGTACAAAACGCATGCTTCGGCTCTCATTTCGCGTGAAGGCAAAAAATCAAAAGAAGCGCCGGGTTTTTACTTTCAATTATCGGCTCATGAAATCATGATTGCCGGCGGCGCGTACATGGTCGAAAAAGAAAACCTTCATAAGATCAGGACGAAAATTGCGCGTTCGCCCAAAGAATTCGAAAAACTTCTTAAGCACGCTGATTTCAAAAAGAAATTCGGCGCCTTACAAGGTGAAACCAATAAAATTCTTCCTAAAGAATTTCAATCGGCCGTTAAAACGCAACCGCTCATTGCCAATAAACAGTTTTATTATATGGCGGAACTGCCGGTAAAAGCGATTACCGGTAATCTTTTACCGGACGTAATGATGGCTTATTATAAAGCCGGACAAGCGGTCAATAGTTTTCTGAGAGAGGCAATGTACGGAAAACGCTAATATAGTTTTACTTATAAACATTAACTTTTGGAGGTATTATGAACAATGCAATTAATTGGTTTGAAATTCCGGTCAAAGACATGAACCGCGCTGCCGCTTTTTATGAAAAAATTCTAGGCGCATCTTTGCATCGCGATAACATTATGGGATTTGACATGGCTTTTTTACCATGCGATCAGGGCTCAGTCGGCGGCGCTTTGGTGTCCGGTGAAGGATACGTGCCCTCTGATAAAGGAGCATTAGTGTATCTCAATGGCGGCAACGATCTAAGCCAAGTACTCAACCGCGTTGTCAGTGCCGGAGGCACCGTCATTGTGCCTAAAACTAATATTACACCGGAAATCGGTTTTTTTGCGATTTTCAAAGACGTCGAAGGCAATAAAGTTGCTTTGCATTCAATGGAATAAATATTTTATCTTACATCACCCCGTATGTTGATTAATAATTTTTAAATGCGGGGTGATTGTTTTTTCCACTAATAATCATGACTCAAAAAGTCCATCAATTAGTAGAAAATCTTTTTCGGCATCAGACCGGTCAGGTGACGGCAACGCTTAGCCGTATCTACGGATTGGATCATCTGGAATTGATCGAAGACGCGGTTCAGGAGACGCTGCTCAAAGCGCTGCAGACCTGGCCGATCAAAGGTGTTCCCAAAAATCCGGGAGGGTGGATTTATACGTCCGCAAAAAATCTAACCGTAGACAAATTGCGCCGTGAAACCGGCGTCGTTACCCGCACTCACGATTTTGATAATTTATTGGAAATGCAATCGCATATCGGAGACGATCAGGAAATTTTTCTCGACGCCGAGCTCAAAGATGATGTCTTAAAAATGATGTTCGTCTGTTGTCATCCGGCTAATTCGCGCGAAGCCCAAGTGTCGCTGACATTGAACATTCTCTGCGGTTTCAGTGTGTCTGAAATTTCGAAGGCCTTTTTCGCTCAGGATACGACTGTTGCACAGCGATTAGTTCGTGCAAAACGAAAAATCAGGGATGAACAGTTATCTCTCGAAGCGCCGAAAAGCGGGGAATTAAAAATTCGCGTCGAATCGGTTTTGGAAGTTTTATACCTGCTTTTTAATAAAGGTTACAACGCCCATGAAGGCGAGAGTCTGATCCAAGAAGAATTATGTGAGGAAGCTATACGGTTACTGACCATTTTATCCGATCACCCGACCGGAAGGCTTCCGGAAGTGCATGCATTACTTGCGCTGATGTATCTGCAGATGTCGCGATTTCCAGCACGCCTTGATTCTAAAGGCGACATTCTGTTGCTGAGCGAGCAAAATCGCGAATTATGGGATCGTGCGATGATCCAACGCGGATTTTATCATCTGGATCTGGCTCGGCGTTCGGATGAACTGACAGACTATCACGTACAGGCCGGCATCGCGGCCTGCCATGCGCTGGCGCCGTCGTATGAGAAAACTGATTGGAAGACCATCACGGACTATTACGATATTTTATTGTCGATCAACGATTCGCCGGTATATGCTTTGAACAGAGCCGTTGCGTTAGCTATGAGTGGAAGACCTGATGCAGGACTCGATGCTCTCGAAGGACTGGCCCATTTGCCGACCATGCGAACCTATTATTTATATTATGCTACCTTGGGGGAACTGTTTACCCGTGCCGGCCGGAATTCCGATGCCGCTGAGGCCTACCGTCAGGCTCTGCAAACCGTTCAAACCGAACCTGAGAAAAAATTACTCCAAAAACGTCTTCTACTACTCCTCTAAATCTTCTTTTCAGTTAAAAAATTTCAGCTAAAAACTGATTTTCCGAAGACTCCGCATGCCAATGGGGCTACAATTAAGTGAATGTAATAAAAAAATCCTTCCTGCAACGGCGTGCTGATCAGAATTCAATTGCCCCTTAAATTCCCTGTTTTAATTCATAAAAATTTCGGAAATTTCGACCGAATCTTTTATGAAATAGATTCGTAATCTTGTTGCCATTCTATTTTTCGATTATCTGTTATTATTAATCAAGGAGTCGGTTATGAGAACGAAGGGGTTGTCTTTTCTGTGTCTGATACTGGCACTCGTTGTCAGTGCGACCGCACAGGAACAGGAGTTTAAATTTATCCAGGAATTGGGTGGAATTAAAGAATATCAATTGAATAAGAACGGGTTGAAAGTTTTATTGATGGAGGATCACTCGGCGCCGGTTCTAACATTTATGGTAACTTTCAACGTGGGATCGCGCAATGAAGTGATCGGCACAACCGGCGCGACGCACATTCTGGAGCATCTCATGTTCAAAGGCACGCCGAATTTTAATCGCGAAAAAGGCAATTCACTCGACATGTCATTCGGGCGATTCGGCGCAATCAATAATGCCTCAACATGGAACGATTATACTAATTATTACGAAATATTGCCGAGCGAACATCTTGAAATGGTGGTCGAAATCGAAGCGGATCGCATGCGCAATTTGAGTTTGCTGGAAAAAGATAAAGCAAGCGAAATGACGGTTGTCCGTAATGAATTCGAACGCGGCGAAAATGATCCATTGGAAGCGCTCGATAAAAACATCTGGGCTACGGCTTACCAGGCGCATCCGTATCATCATTCTGCGATCGGATGGCGTTCCGATATCGAAAATATTTCGATTCCCAAACTCAAAGAATTTTACGATACGTTCTACTGGCCGGACAATGCGACCGTGACCATTATCGGGGACTTTGATCAGAAAAAAGCATTAAGCCTTATTTATAAATATTTTGGCGTAATTCCCCGGTCACCGAAACCGATTCCGCAGATGACGACGGAAGAACCGGTGCAGGAAGGTCCGCGCCGGGTGATCCTCCGTCGTTCCGGTCCTAACGGTATTGTCGGCGTCGCTCACAAGATTCCGAAGGCCATTTCAAAAGAGCGATATGCTGTGGCCGTTTTAGCAACGGTTCTCGGAACCGGCAAAAACAGCCGTTTCTATAAATCGCTGATCGATCAGGGATTGGCGTCCAATGTCTATATTCAAAATCTTCCTTTCCGCGATGAAGGCCTTCACATCAGTTATGCTTATCTGACTCCCGGCGTTGCTCATGAGAGCGTCGAAAAAATCATTCATGATGAATATCAAAAAATCATCGATCAAGGCATTACGAAAGCCGAATGCGACGCCGCTATCGCCCAGCTTAAAGCGTCCGAGACCTACGCGCGCGACGGGTCGTTTTCTATTGCCGGACGGATCAATACGGCCATTGCAGCCGGCGATTGGAAATGGTTTGTAACGTATGTGGATGAGTTGTCAAAAGTAACGCCGGAAGACGTTAAAGCAGTGGCCCAAAAATATTTGAAAGACGATCAGATGACGGTCGGATATTTTATCCCGAAAGAAGGCGCAACGACCGGCAGCCTTGATCAACATTCTGTAGGCAATTATGCGCGCCATTATCGTGCAGAGAATGAAAATGAATTGATCGAAACCAGCTCTGTTATTGAAGCCACCGGCATGGCCGCAAACATTACCGATAAGAAAGTTGCAGGCATTCGTGTTTTGTCGATGAAAACAGGAGCGAAAAACATTGTCACCATGAAAGGTTGTTTAATGGCCGGCGGTTATTTTAATCCTTCCGGTAACAAAGCAATCGCCGATCTCACCGCAGCAATGCTCGATCAAGGGACGACCAAACGAGATAAATTTGCGATAGCGGCGCAATTGGAAAAAATCGGCGCGCGTATCACTTTCAGCAGCGGTAACGAAACCCTGAATTTTTCCGTCAGTTGTTTAAGCGCCGACGTTCCGACTGTGATCAATATTTTGGCCGAACAACTGCGGTATCCGTTGTTCGATGCTTCCTCATTTGAAATTGTCAAAAAACGGCGTATGGCCTTATATCAGGAAGAGATGGACGATACGGATGTACGCGCCGAAGAAAAACTAATGGAAACGATTTTTCCAGCATCGCATTCGAATCATGGGATTTTATCCGAACAAATGGTAAAGGATATTGGAAAAACAACGTTGACAGAGATCAGTGATTTTTACAAAAAGCACTATGGTCCTGCTTCGATGATTCTGGTGGCTGTCGGAGATGTTCGTGCCGATGAATTACAAAAAAGCATCCAGACCAATTTCAACGGCTGGAGCGGAGGAGTTAATTATACTATTCCTAAACGCGCGGTACAATCCAAATCCAGTAAGCCCATTGTCGTGACTCTCAAAGACAAAACCAGCGCATCCCTGTCTATGGGTTTGCCAACAGGCATCCTGCAAAATGAAAAGGATTACGTTGCTTTGTACGTCGCGACGAATATTCTTGGCAATGATTTTCAGGATCGTTTGATGGCGACAGTTCGTGATAAAGAAGGGCTGACGTACGGCGTATATTCATTTTTAGGCGGACATACCTACAGTGATGGTTACTGGGAGGTTGTGGCTACGTTCAGTCCCGATCTGTTGAAAAAAGGGATGGAGTCAACCCGGCGTCAAGTTGATAAATGGATCGACGAAGGCGTGACCGAAGATGAATTGAAAGACAAAAAGACGAATATCAGCGGCACTTTCAAAGTAAGCCTTTCTACCACAGCCGGCATGGCGAATTCAATCTTGGCGCTTGCCCGCCGCAATGTTCCAATGGTCTGGCTTGACGAATATCCTCAAAAAGTAAACGTTTTGACTCTGAAAGAAGTCAATGATGCCATTAAGAAATACGTGGTCAAAGAAAATATTTACACCGTAGTCGCCGGCAGTGTTGATGAGAAGCTTGAAAAATTATCCGAGTAGGAATCAAAGGTGGTCCCTATAAATAAAAAAGCCGCCTCAGATGAAGGCGGCATTTTTATTGCGTATCAATTTCGTTTATTCTTTCGGTAACTGTACGTCGACAACCATTTTCCATGATTGATCGGATTGTTTTTTCCATACGTGCAAATAATGTCCCTTTTCGGCTTTTGATTCGTACGAACCGTATACATAGCCTAAATCTCCGGATGTCGCAACATCCCCGTCAATGGGTTTCCATGTCAGGTCAGTTTGTTGGCCAAGCAACGCTTTGATTGAATCTGCTGAAGTAGCCGGAAAATGTCCCATGCGGACAATGTGGGCATCTGCGGTAAGATGCTTCATATAAGTTTCGGTGTTGTTTTTGGCTAATTTTGCAAACTCCTCATCCCATTTCGTCAGCGACGTTTCAACAGCTTTAGTATCTACGGTTTTAAATTCACGCTTTTTATCTGAGCCTTTAGGGTAAGTAAGTTTAACTTCGTGCGCCGGTTTCGTCTCGACTCCATTACCCATATCCACAACGACTTTCCACTTACCGTCGGTTTGCTTTTTCCAAATGGAAACGTAATAGCCCCAAAATGGCGGTAGTTTTCTTGGTCCGTAATCCTTCATTTCCCACGGGCCATGCGAAACACCAAAGTCTTCGGACGCGGCAATATCGACAAATTCAGGTTCCCATGTCAGCAAAAGCGGTGAAGGTTTACGTTGGCTGTAAAATTTTTGCCCATCGATCGGATCCGGTTGAAAGACCACGCTTTCATTGGCAAGGTATTCTTTAAATGCATTGACGCGTCCGACTGCAACGGATGAACGCGAGAAATTACGTTCGGCCTCTGCTAAGGAAAATAAAGCGGTCGAACTGTCCGGATCCTGAGCAAACGTCGGCAGTGAACTGACCAGGATCAATAGTAACAAACTTTTCATGGGTTGGGACTCCTTTTGCGTTGTTATTCAACAAGTTTCAACGAGAATACGCAAATGTACACGAATGTTTCAGATTTAAACGGGTAATTTTAAGGGCATTCAGAATTTGCTTTCAAATCCTAAAGAAAGCTGAGTACCGGACAATTTGATGTTATTGTAAATGAGTTCACTGTTTTGGTAAGCAATTTTTGTATAAACGTTTCGGCGCGAGCTCAAATTATAGGCCAATTTAAAATGAACATTACGCTCATTGTTGGCATTGGTATATAGCAAAGCGCCGGTATAACTCGCACGGGGGTTGATATTACGCCAGTAATAATCCAATAAAAAAAATACTGACCATTTCATTGCGAGGGTTTTGCCGGCTACGAAATAAAATTGCTGCTCTGGCGCTGTACCTTTAGTCAATTGCGATGTAAACCATGACAAACCGTATCGTACGTTTAGTTGAATTTTTTTCGTGTATTCCAATTCAATCTCCGAGCCACGGTGCCAGCCTTTATTGGAGTTACGTTCAGGTAAAGGCGATACCGTCACGACATTGCTTTCCGTTATGAAACGTTCCGCATATGCACCAATCGTGACATTCAAATTAGGCGCCATCAAACGATGTATCCGAAATCGGATCGCATATAAATTTATTTTATCATCGGCATCACCGGCCAGATCCAAGAGCGTGTAACTGCCTTCCAGATCGGTACTCATCCATTCCGACCATTTCCATGCCCATCCGGTCGATCCTTGGTAGGTATTGTACCAAACCTGGGTTTGATCAATGTGATGATTTTGTTTGCGGATATTAGCGCCTGCACTCCACAATAGTCGTCCCCATTGCCGCTGATATTGCGCCGCAAATGAGCCGCTCATGGAATAAATACCTTCGTGCGGGCCGTACCACTCCGGCCGTAAGCGAAGTTGCAAATTCAAGAAATGAGGATTGTTCGAAAGCGTGTATTTAAACGTTGCATTAAAAGCCGTGAGATAATCCACATTGTTTTCGCGCAAATCATGGCCAGCCTTAAAATAACCTGCTTCACCGCTCAATCGAGCATCCCATTCGCCCGCAGTCGCTCTGCAGAAAAAAGCGATGAACATCAATATAAAAAGTGATGTAGGTAATCGGCGCACGATTTGATGGAATAAAATGATTGAATAGGTTCAGGCTGAATTAGCCGAAATGTTACGAAAAAAACAACGAAATTTTTAAAAAGAATGGAGGCAGGATGAGGGATTATTTTAATTTTTTCTTAATGAATGTACGATAAATTTCGAGTTCCTTTTCAGCTTGTTTGAGTAACTGAATATAGTCTTCCATGCTCAAATCCTGTTTTTGGAGATTCGAAAATTTTAGCACAACTGGGACATTGGTATTCAGTTGTTTGATTAACGTAACAACAACCTGAGCTTGGCTTACTATTACTTCATTAAATTTAACACCGGCTGAAGAACCAAAATCCGTAGTCTTTTCAGTTCGAGATGTCATAAAAAGCCCGATTGAACGCTGTTCGCTGACGTCTTCGATAAATTCGTCCGTTTTTTTTCTGAGATCGATAATGTCTTCGTATTCGCGGCGTGTTTGCTTGATGCTTTTTGAAAACGCATCGACTTCCGCCAGGGCTTTATTCAAGTAATCTGTATAAATAATTCTTTCAAGCGAGTCTGTTGTGGCTGAAAGTTTGATATCCTGAACACGTTGCGGATCAAACGTCAGAGATTTAATGACCGGTGACAATAGAATGCGTTTTTCAGTCCATGTAAGGATTTTATTTTGCAATGCCGTGCGATCGCCCGGATAATTTTTTTCTACCTCTTTTAGCGAATCGATGCGATGCCGGTACATTTGATCAAGCACATCACGGATTTCAAGAAGTTGATTTTCCAAAACGGCTACGATTTTCTGGTGTTCTTTGATACGAGAAGAAAGATAAACGCCGTTAGTCATCAATGAAGTTATAAGATCGCGATTGGAATAAGTCCGGCTTTTTTCGATATCAATTTGTTTGGCTGAGTATTCAAGTTGCTGACGCAGTGAATCAAGAATTATCTGTTCTTCGCGAAGTGTTTTACCGACTTCATTGTAATTAGATTCAAGATCGCTGATGGACTGCGCTTTTGCGAAAACTACGCTGGCCGACAAACAGACGACCCATTGTATTATAAAGTTTTTCATAGTAATCCAAATTTTTCCATTTTGTAATATAAGGTACTGGTTCGAATTCCCAATAGTTTTGCCGCTTGATTTTTGACGTTGTTGGTTTTTTTCAGAGCTTGTAAAACCAGATTTTTTTCAAAAGCCTCCACCGCTTCTTCGAGCGGCAAATTGTCCAATCCGGCGTGAAACGGTTTGTGATTACCGCTGACATGTTGTGCGATCAATTGCGGATCGATTTCTTTGCCTGTGGAAATGACGCACAAACGCTCAACCAGGTTTTCGAGTTCCCGGATATTACCCGGCCAGGAATAATTCATCAAGAGTTCCATGCCTGCCGGCGGGATAGTTTTTTGGGACTCGCCTTTGGATTGCGACAATTTCCTTATAAAATGATCCACCAAAGCCGGCAGATCTTTTTTACGTTCACGCAGCGGAGGCAGGTGGATGGGAATTACCCGTAGACGATAATATAAATCTTCGCGGAATTTTTCTTCAGCAACCCAGCGTGCTAACGGCCGGTGCGTCGCCGCGATAATGCGAACGTCCACGCCGATCGTTTCTTCTCCGCCAACGCGTTCAAATTCTTTTTCCTGAAGTACGCGCAACAGTTTTACTTGCATTGCGGGAGAAACGTCGCCGATTTCGTCTAAGAAAAGCGTACCGCCGTCGGCCAGTTCAAAACGTCCTTTTTTTCGTTTGATCGCACCGGTGAAAGCGCCTTTTTCGTGTCCGAAAAGTTCGCTTTCGAGCAATCCGTCGTTGAGCGCACCGCAATTAACTTTAATGAACGGCCGTTCTTTACGGGGACTATTGTAGTGTAGCGCACGAGCCACTAATTCTTTGCCGGTACCGCTTTCGCCTTCGATAAGGACAGAACTGTTTTCTGTAGCGACTCGTCGGATGAGGGCGCTGAGGTTTTGCATTGATTCCGACGCGCCGATCATTTCCTGATAATTACTGGCCAGTTCATCCTGCAATAATAAATTTTCTTCCGTCAACCGTGCGACGGTCTGATCGCGTTGAATTTTTTCAATGACTTTGCCGACGCGAATTCGCAATTCTTCGGATGGAAATGGTTTGGTCATAAAATCGACAGCGCCCAGTCGCATCGCTTCGACGGCGGCTTCAACCGTTCCAAAGGCGCTGACTACCATTACTTCAGTGGCCGGATGGGCTGATTTGATTGTTTGCAAAAGCTCCATGCCGCTGACCGGCTCCATTTTCAAATCCGTTATCACCAGATGAACCGTTTGTTTTTTGAAAAAATCCAATGCCGACGGTCCATCGGAAAATTCATGGACTCTGAAACCTTCACGGCGGAGACTTTCAGTCATACCTAAACGCATGACGGCATTGTCTTCAATAACAGCTATTTCATGCCGGGCGTTCATTTTTCACCTGTTTTAATAGAAATATTCAGTTTGGCCTGATGTGTGTGATCGTGCAATAGCACAATAAAAAAACGATTCATTTTATTCTTTAATAGACTGAAATATTGAGTTTTTTAGTGATCGTAAACGTGCAGCCTTTGTGAGCGTTATTCTGCAAATGAATTGCCGCGTTATTTTCTGCGCACAGTTTTTTGCAAATAGCGAGTCCAAGTCCAGCGCCTTGAGCTTGCGTTGTATAAAAGGGTTCGAATACTCTTTCGGGATTAGGGCCCGGTACACCGGGGCCTTCGTCAATTATCTCTACCATAATGAGAGAACCGTGAATGTAAGAACGTATCATAATCAAACCGCCGGATGGCATGATGTGGATCGCATTGGCAATTAAGTTAAT
This sequence comes from bacterium, assembly GCA_019695335.1. Taxonomy (NCBI): domain Bacteria; species bacterium. The sequence continues at coordinate 35,272 of JAIBAF010000004.1, read as the reverse complement.
TAAAATTTGCCGGAAATGATGGGGATCGAACCAGATCAATGCGGCAGAGCCTTCATATTCACACCGCAGCTTTTTTTCCTGTAGTTCTTTTTTGAATACTTCTTTGACGTCTTTGACGAAATGCGGAATATTCACCCATTCCGATTCAGGAGTTGCGGGGCGACCGTAATTGATGTAAGCATTGATCAGCGATTTTAGTCCGGTAATTTCGTCTAGAATTTTCTGTGCATAACTGACGTTTTTTTGGTCACGATTCAAATCTTCTTTGATCAGGCCTGCCAGAAGTTCCACACCGCCCAAAGGATTACGGATTTCATGTGCAATTTGTGCCAACATAGTTTCTTTCTCTTTTTGGCGTTGTACAAGGTCGCCCCTCATTCCATCCATTGCTTGTGCCAGTATCGATAATTCACCTTTGATTCCTTTCGGAACGGGGGTATTCCAATCGCCTTTCCCAAGCAACTTACTAAACTCTACCAAGCTGTATACCGGTTTAGCTAATGTCCGGCTTACAAAAAGCGCACTGAAAATAGTAAGTACAATTCCTCCAGCCCCGATCCATACAAAAATCCATGATAAGTCTTCGACTTTGGCGAGTCGGTCGGCATTTTCGCGTATTCCCAAAAAATGATTTTCGTCTAAACGGTAAAAACCCCACAAATACCAATGGCCGTCTTGCGTGTTAAATGGTAATGATGTCACCGATTGACCGATCGTAAGCCTTTCGATCTCAGTACGATTGATTAGCAAGATAGGCTCAAGCACCCCACGCGTGTCAGATGTATCGGAAGAGAGAACCGTTTCTAGTGCTGTATTGAAAATGAAAATATTTTGCAATTGGAGGTCGGTTTGTCGGTTCTGAAGATAATCTTTGTAATAGCTGTGAGCGGCACTCTTCGAATCCTGTACGGTCAGGAAAGGCAAAAACTTCGTATTGAGTCCATCGACAATCAAACGCGTAATCAAGTTAACCTGGTCTGTGAGTTGATCCAAATAAATCGCTCGTACAGTGTAGTAACTGACTTGAGACATGACACCGGCTAATATAATTGTAATAAGGCTGAACAAAATTATAATACGTGCTCTGAGCGACAGTCGTAGTTTCATAAAATTTTGTCGGGTCAAAAGGAGTCGCTATAAATGTCTGCGATTCAGTAATGAATTTCAACATCATTTTTTTGGACCTTCCCGTTGATCCGGACTATGGCCGCTTGCAGAGACGGCTGAGGAATCCGGATATACAAATTTTCTAAGGTATTGATCAGCTCAAGATTTTCTTCGCGTGTCAGCGTTACAACGACTTCCAATGATCGTTCGATCTCTGAATAACGTTCCTTTATAAAATTCGCCGGAAAAAATGGACGCTGCGCTACAGGAATGTGGTTGTCTGAATTATCCGGCACGACCATAAACAATAAGACGGCAATCAGTAAATAGAAGCGAATTTCTTTAAATAACGTCATAGAAAATCCATCAAAACTAAAAAAGCGTTATTTGATTAAGACAAATAACGCGCCTAAAAGAGGGATTCAATAGCCGTTGAAAATATGGGATTTACATTTCAAAAAAAGGAATATCACGCAAGGGTCATTATCAGTTTTCTGATAATGGTTCAATTAATAAATAAAAAACCCCTGAAAACTTTGAATCAGGGGGTTTGTAACTTTTATTGTAATTGTCGGTTAGCTTCCGGTATCCAAAAAGGCAACCATTCGCTATTGAAGTTAGTGGTCTTACTCCTGTGCTCTGCTGTTGATTTAAACTCACGTTCTGCAGCTTCGAGAAGGACCTTACCCGCGACAGTTTTTTTTATGTCCTTATCTTGTTTTCCATCTCTAATTAAATTAACGCCAATCATTACCCATACGACGGGATTGGCCGGATCCGTCTGAATGGCTTTAATCAATTCGCCACTGGCTTTCGTACTGAGTTCATTGGCCGCGTCTTTCTGTAAATTTTTTTGAGGCAAATAATTTATCTGAAGCAAATAGATCAGTGACTGTAGCGCCATCGTACTGGATTTTTCTCTGACGGTCATCGATTTAGCTTTAACCTTTATTTGATCAAAATAGAATTGAGCTTGTTTAAAACTTTGAACTGCAGCGTCTGATTTTTTATCCCTGATATATAGCCGGGCAATTTGGGAGTGAACATACGAAGCCCAAAAACAGGATAGCCATTGAAGTGGATAACGTTCGGCCGCCTTCTCGAAAGCATTAATGGCCATCATTTCAGATTCAAGCGTGGAAGAAGTATCGTGGATAGTGAGCGCTGTTTTCATTTCATTAAAAAATTGTTCGTCTTGACCGTAAAGCGTCGAAACAACCAACCATAAACCGATAATTACTTTCATACTTTTTCCTTTTTAAAGTTTATAAAGCTACTTTAAAGAAAGAATAATGAATATTATCAGGAAAGTCGTCTCGGCGTGAAGGGAAGGACTAATTTTGTGCTTTGATTTTCTGAATAAATTCGGTTGGAGTGATTTTGGAATGTTTCTGGAAAGCTTTGTAGAAAGCGGATTTGGAATTAAAACCGACTTCAAACGCTAAACCTAAAATTGTAAACCGGTTTTCATTGGCCATCATATTTTTTTGAAATTCTTCGATGCGGTACTGGTTGATGAAATCATAGAAATTTTGATTAAAACAATCGTTGATAATCTGTGACAAATGATTAGGAGAAACTTGAAGCATGTCAGCCAATTCATTCAAATTCAAGTCGCTGTTTAGGTATGGTTTATTCGCATCCATCGTATCGAGAAGCTTTTGCTTGAATTCCAAAGCTGTGCCGGCCTGTAAACCCGATTTAGCATATTTTTTTTCACTGTCGATGGTTTCAATCGAAAAAATTTCCGGTTGTCTAAATCCCTTATACCCAATGGAGTATATGACCGCTAATAGCAATGAACTGCACAAAAACTCAGGCCAGTCTTTTCCGAGCCGGTAGCCTATAACTGCCATCAGAAAAAGAACAAAAAACACGCTTGCCGTAGCCATCAACAACCGCATTAAAAACCATAACCAGTTGATGGCAGCTACCTGCCTGCCCGAAAATTTATTTTTTACTTCACGAGTATAACGTGACACAGCAATTCCAGCGACGACAAGATAAGATACGAAGTGGATATTTCTAAAGAACAACAGGAAAAGTAATTCCCGAGGAATTCCATCGTGTTTGATTCGGTCAAGATACATGAGTTTGTCAGTTCCACCTGTAATGAAAAACGGTATCAGCCAGAACGTGACTGCTATGAACGGTAAGAAATGAATGATATAATATTTTGGCAATTTTTTATAGATCAGAAGATTAATATAGGTAAGTAACAGCGGTCCAAATAAAAAAAGCAACGGTAAGTGCGATAAAATCAGATGAGGAAACTCCGTCCGCCACACATTGGTGGCTTTAGGAATACCGGCGTCGAGTGAAATGATAAAGATGGCCGATGCCAGAATAAAATTAGATTTCCGTGAAGGTGAGGGATAAACGGCGATAGCGATGGATAACACAATACCGTGTACAGAAAGAATGATGATAATTTGATTTATCCAATCCATTAAACTGGCCAAAGTTTAGCGGCTGTTTAGCATTTTCTCGACCATTTGGTCGGCGATATTCTGAGGAGGAATATGATCGTTTTGCGACGTGTTCAAAATCCGTAAAGTCGTATCGAAAATGCCTTCAAGTTTTTTCAACATCCGATCCAATTCCCAGCCCAACATTTCACGGCAACCGTTGATTATACCGCCGGCATTGGCAATATAGTCCGGAACGTAGACTATGCCAAGCTGATGAATCAACTGGCCATGCTGCAGTTCTTGCAATTGATTATTGGCCGCTCCGCAGACAATTTCTACGCGCAATTGCGGGAGGGTTTTTTCATTAATGATTCCACCCAGTGCACAGGGTGCGAAGATGTCGGCATGCGCCGTATAAATAGCGTCAGGCTTAACGGCAATAGCATCGAACTCTTTGACGCACCGATCGATCTTCGCCTGATCAATATCCGTCACGATCAATTTTGCTCCAAGAAAATGTAATTCTTTTGCCAAATAATATCCGACATGGCCACAACCTTGAATGGCAATAATTTTTCCTCTGAGTTCATCATTTCCCCAACGAAATCGGGCCGCAGCTTTCATGGCATAGACGACGCCTTTGGCGGTCCAAGGTGACGGATCGCCGGAATGTTCCGCCAATCCGGCAACATGGCGGGTTTCCGTACGCACATAAGCCATATCGGCCGGTGACGTTCCCACGTCTTCAGCCGTAATATAATGCCCTCCCAGCCGTTCAACAAATTTGCCGTGCGTCTTAAATATCGGTTCTCGCCGGATTGTATTACCATCAGCAATAATGACGGATTTACCTCCACCGAATGGAATTCCCGCCATCGCGCATTTGTAAGTCATACCGCGCGATAAACGCAAAGCATCGGTCATCGCATTTTCAAAGCGATCGTATCTCCACAATCGCGTTCCTCCTATCGCCGGGCCCAGCCGTGTGTTGTGAAGTGCAAATATGGCGCAGTAATTTTCATGAAGATCTTGACAAATCAAGACCTGTTCATGTCCCATTGTCTGAATGATTTCATAAAATGATAAATCCATAGTAATCCCGTTTTATTTAAACAATCTGATCAGCGCTTCATCCATTATGTCCATCCATGCTTCCTGATTGTGACCTTGAGGAATTTCCCAATACTCGAAAGGCGTATTGGCTGCGCGCAAGGCCATGACCCAAGCCCGTGCATCGGGAAGCCAGTCGGCATCATAGCGTGATTCTATAACGATGACTTTTTTAAATTTTGGTTTAAGCTTAATCCATTGATCGGCAATTTCTACGGGACGAAAAGCCGGGCTGATGGCAACGCATTTACTGAAAATATCGGAATGATTCAATACCAGATCTGCCGTTGCTAAACCGCCGCGTGAACTGCCTACGGCCGAATATTCAGATGCTTTGTATTTAGATTCAAAGTAAGGCAACAATTCTTCGACGATATATTTCCGATAGTCTCCATTGCTCATGTACTCGATTCGACGTGAATTCGGATTTGTAAATAAGCCGATTACCGGTGGAATGAGCTTGGCCGTAATCAGACTGTCAAGAATTTGATGAACTTTCATTCGCTGGAGGTAGGGTGTACCGTCTTTGAATAAAATAACCGGGTAAGATTTTCCCGCTTGATAACCATTGGGCTCATAAATAGTAACCGCACGTTTGTTTTTAAAAATAGAACTGTAAATGGAATCATTGTTCAAAGTTCCCCGTAGCCGATAATCGTCGTATCGGATCAATCGTGAGTTTTTAAATCCCGGCATTTTGAATTCGGATGTCTCAACATCAAAACTCAGGACACGTTTGGGATTATACTCATCGATTTTTTCTCCGCTACCGTATTTGAAGGCGTATTCAATTCGTGCATCCGATGCGACTTTATCAAACCGAAAAAACCAATCCGTACCATTGACCGGCAGCATCCATCCGCGAGTCGTATCCCATTGATTGAAATCAGCAATCATGAAGGGACGTTCGCCATTGAGTGACTTCGCCAGAAATAAGACAGTATCGTTTTCGATAATTGGCGTTCCGCCATTTTGTTCGATCAATTTATGAATCGAAGCATCGGTCGCTTTCGGAAGGATCGAATAAAATTTTTGACCCATCGATTGAGCTGACAATGATGAGCCGAGCAAAAAAGTGGTTAGAATCCATAACTTCATAACACCTCCGATTTAATATCGTTTCTTCTGACACTACAAGTCAATCATCTTCAATTAGCTAGTTGTGGTTACTAACTCAATATTGAATTGTAATTGTACGGTTTCGCCGACCATCATGCTGCCGGTTTCCATCAGCTCGTTCCACTTAAGACCATAATCAAATCGATTGAGCGAACCGGCTGCTGTCCATCCGGCTTTAATTCGGTTGTTGCCCATTTTCACTTGACCTTTGTAACGTGCCTTCAATTCGATCGGCTTGGTTACGCCGCGCATCGTCAAGTCGCCGTTGATCAGATATTCGCCATCTTTGATTTTTTGGAAGGATTTGCTGATAAAAGTAATCTCGGGATATTGATCGGCGAAAAAGAAATCTTCAGAAACAAGATGTTTGTCACGGCGCTCATTATTCGTATCGATGCTCTTAACCTGGATTTTTATTGTAACTTGTGCGTCAGAAAAATCTTCTTTCTGTGCAGTAACTTGTCCTTCAAATTTGTTAAACCGGCCGGAAGTTTCGGAAACAACCAAGTGCGTAACGGTAAAACCAACGTTTGAATGGGAACCGTCAATAATCCACGTGGTTTGTGCCTGTAATGAAATCGTCAATAGCGAAAATATAATCCAACGGATCGTATACATACACGCCTCCTCGATGTTTGGGATTTGATTTTATAAGGAATGGCGGTAATACGATAATGGATTTTAAAGTTTCGCTTTTTGAAGGTGATTTTCGGGTAATTCCACGCCTCGAATTACTATGATTTTCATGTAAAAATCATTACCCAATTTTGGTCATACCTGCGATTGGAAAGCAAGAATTAAACCAAAAACAATCAACACAATCCCTCCGGCTTGATTGATTCTGTGGCTGGCAATGGGTGAGGACAACCATTTTTTTGCAGTGCGTGCGGTAAGCGCGTAGATCGTATGAATGATCAATACCATCAAACAATACGTAAACGAAAGGATGGAAAATTGAAAGATATACGGCGATGCGGGATCAATGAATTGTGGGAAAGCCGAAATAAAAAACAAAATCGCATTCGGGTTGGAAAGTTGGAGCCAGAATGCTTCGGCAAAACGTTTTTGAATTCCCGTGCGCAAAACTTCATTTTCGTCGTTCGCGTCCGGAGATTTTCTCCACATTTTTATACCTAGAAAAATAAGATAAGCTGAGCCCGTAAGCTTCAAAACGGACAATGCGTGTTGCGATGTGGCCATCAATAGACCCAAGCCCGTCGCTGAAACTATGGCCATGATCAAGCCGCCAAAAGCAATACCGGCAATCCCGCCAAGCGTATGGCGTAATCCGTATCGCAACGAGTTAGTCAATGTCAGCGTTACGCCCGGACCGGGGTTAAAAACTGCCGTTGCGGCCACGAGCAAAAATACAGGATAGTTTTCCATGGATAAATTAAATATTACTCATATTTAATTGATTTCAAAGGATTACTTAAAGCTGCTTTAATTGCTTGGTATCCTACTGTAACCAATGCAATGGTCAGAGCAAAAACAGCCGCGAGAATAAAAGCGGATGGTCCAATGTCAATCCGGCTGGCAAAATCCTGAAGCCACATATTCATAGCCAAATAAGCGACCGGCCAAGCAATGATGTTGGCGATCAAAACGAATTTTAAAAACTCTTTGCACATGATGAATACAATGCCGCCGACGGAAGCGCCAAGAACTTTTCGGATACCGATTTCTTTCGTTCGCTGTTCGGCTGTAAATGATGCCAATCCAAATAATCCAAGGCAAGCTATAAGAATCGCTAATCCGGAAAAAGTTCCTATTAACATGCTGAGTTTCTGCTCCGATTTGTAAAGATCATTGATAGCCTGATCGAGGAAATGAAATGTGAACGGTTTGTCATGTTCAAAGCGATTCCAGGCGGATTCGATCACGCTAATGGTCTCGCGCATATTTTCCGGGCGGATTTTGACGGCAAGAAAAGAGGTATTCCCTATACGCATGACGATCGGCGCAACCGGTGTATGGAGTGATTGGAAATGAAAATCTTCGACGACGCCGACGATCTGTCCTTCAACCGTACTCCGGAAAAATCTGACACGTTTACCGACGCCGGTTTCCCAGCCGTATTGCCGTAAAAAAGCGCGATTGACAATATATCCCGATGCACTGTCGGTTGCGCTGCCTTCAATCAGGTCACGGCCTTCGACCAGGCGCAGCCCGTACGTTTTTATAAAATCATGGCTGATGCGCGTTTGTGAAATAAACTGCATTTCATCCTGGCCTTCAACGAAGAAGCCGGTGAAATTAACGCCCGTACCGATTTTGTCGGACAATCCGCTGACACTCACAATGCCTGGATGCTGGAGCAATTGATTCTTGAATTCGGCGTATTTTTGACCCAATATGCTTCCACGAATCGGTAAGATGACCAATTGTTCTTTTTCAAATCCGAGTTTTTTATTTTGAATAAAATATAATTGATGTTGTGCGATAATGGTGCATGTGATCAATGCTATAGAAATGGAAAATTGCAATATCACCAGTATTTTACGCAGCAGAACTCCTTTGCCACCTGTTTTAAACGTTCCTTTCAAAACCTGCGCCGGTTGAAAATTGGAAAAATAAAATGCGGGATAACTTCCTGCAGCCAAGCCAACAACAACAATTACGGCCAGTAAAGATAATACCAACCACGGTTCAAAATTCATCGCTAATGTTTTTCCCGTTAATTGATTAAACATCGGCGTCAGGCCTTCGATCAAGAACAAAGCAATGAAGGCCGACAATACGGTCAATAGAATCGATTCGCCGAGAAATTGTCCGATCAATTGTTTTCGCAACGCACCGGCAACTTTTCGAAGTCCGATTTCTTTAGCGCGCCCTGCGGATCGTGCGGTTACAAGATTCATAAAATTGATACATGCGATAAACAAAATTAGAATTGCTACAAGTGAAAAAATGTATACGTACGTTATATCACCGCACGGTGTGATTTCCCCGTCATTTCCGGGACTCAAGTGAATATCTGAAACCTTGGTAAGATGTAATTGCGTTCCGTTTTTCTGATGCAGGTCTGGAAGGTAACGCTTGCCGAAATCGGGCAATTGCGATTCAAGTAAGGCTGCATCAGAAGGCGTTTTGAAAAGTACGTAGGTCCAGTAAAAATTAATAATCCAATTATTAAAATCGAATCCAGGACCCGTAAAGCCCGAGTTAGCGATGCTAGACATCGACGCAATAAAGTCAATTTTTAAATGCGTCGGACCTGGAAACGGCGCTAAGATACCGGTCACTTTCAAATCTTTTAGCCCGTTGAGGCGCAGCACTTGACCCAGCGGGTTGTTGTCACCGAAATATTTTTTAGCCATTTCCCGTGTCATTACAACAGTATTAGGCTCGTAAAGTGCGTTGGGATTGCCTTGCAGAAGCGGGAGCGTCAATACTTTAAAAATAGTCGAATCACCATAGAAGAAATTTTCTTCATAAAAGCTTTTATCGCCGAATTGCAATACTGGGATTTGTCCTATAAATCGGTAGTCGACTAATCGCGCCGTTTCTTCAACCTCCGGGTAACCGCGCAAGAGGGGAGCGACCGGAAAATGTACGGCCGCATTGCGGTCGGTTTTGCCGGTTACGGTTGTACTCATGCTCACGCGATACAAGCGGTCGCCATTGACGTGAAATTTGTCATAACTTAATTCATCAATCACGTACATTACAATCAATAAGCAACAGGCAATTCCAACGGAAAGCCCGCTGATATTGAGGAGCGAATATCCTTTATGCCTGAGTAAATTGCGCCACGCGATCTTGAAATAGTTCTTAAACATACGACCTCTTTTTTCAAAAAAATTGAATATTAGCTATTTAGCGGTTTTATAATAAAAAGCGTTCGGATGATCATCCGACTCGCGATGTTCTTTTCCGCTCCATTCGGCGATATGCATTTTGTAAACGGTCGTTTTTTTTGCGTCTTCCCAGGTAAACGGCTCGATATGGTCGGAAGGAATGTCCGAAGCATATTTGGAAAAATACCGCTGAAGCACGTCCATGATTTCCGCTTGTTCCTGAACGATAGTCACCGTTCCGAATACAACTACACTGGCGTACTCCACACTAAAGTCCAATGCGCGCGGTCCGGCGATCAATCGGCCCATTTCAAAAATCATAAAACTGGCTTTGGGATTGCTTTCGACGCATTGTCGAAGATGTCCCATGGCCGATGTGTGAAAATAAATGACGTTCTGCTTTTCATCATAAATAAATAGATTGGCGTGAATGTATGGTTGACCGTTATTGGACACAGCCACAACGCCTGAGGGCGCTGCAGTAAGTTTTTGACGAATCCACGATTCGTCGGCAATATTGCGATCGCGGCGTCGAACCTGCGTCAGCGAAGTTTTCTCCATAGTACTCCCAATTATCCGTTTACCATTTCGTTGCCAATCCGAATTGTTTCTTTCACGAGAATATCAAAATCGTCCCAACGGCTGCGATGGTTGGTTATGGCGGCGCGAATGACATAATGGCCATTCAATATGGTACTCGTTGGAACAGCAATACCGCGGTCTTGCAAGGTCATGACAATCTTTTTATTTAAATCGTTCAGGCGGTCGGCTGGATAATTTTTCGGACAATACCGGTAGCATACAACGTTCAACGCAACCGGCGCCATTAATTCGAGCAAAGGCTCGCGTTCGATTTGTTGAGCGAGATAACGTGCCTGAGCGATATTTTGTTTGATGGTGTCTGCAAATGCCTGCAGGCCATATGTTTTCAGGCACATCCAGATTTTGAGTGAGGTAAAACCTTTGGACAATGAAATACCGTAATGATTGAAAGAATCAGGGCCAGCCGCAATTCCGCTTTCGTGTTTGACGAGATACGACGGCATAATATGAAACGAATTGCGGTGAGCCGTCACGTCGCGAATAAGAATACAGGCAGCCTCGTACGGCATGTACATCCATTTGTGTAAATCAAAAGCCAGTGAATCGGCTTGCGTCATTCCATAAAGTTGTTCACGATATTCAGGATCCAGGTATGCAAATGCCCCGAACGCACCGTCAATATGAAACCAGAGTTTTTCTTCGCGCGCAATAGCAAGAAGATCGCTCAGTGGGTCGATTGATCCGGTATTAACCGTTCCGGCATTTCCTACAATGCAAAACGGAAAAAAACCTTTATCGCGATCTTCGCGAATGGCTGCACGCAATTCGGGTAAAAGAACGCGGTAATTTTTATCGACGGGAATTTTACGCAACGATTCGGCGCCGAGACCGAGCAATTCAATGGATTTTTGAACGCAACTGTGTGTTTCAACCGACGCATACAATGTAAGCTGTTGGTCAAGACTATGCAGGCCTTTTTGGCGAATCTGGTTGTGTGCATGATTACGAGCTACGGCAAGACCGGTGAGATTCGCCGTCGTTGCACCGCTGACGAGCAGACCGCTCGCCGATTCGGAAAATCCCATCATTGATTTACACCAATCGATGACGCAACGCTCGACGTAAATTGGCGAATGATCGCCGATTCCTAAATTAGGATTGAGCGACGATGCCAAAAATTCAGCCAAAACGCCTGCGGGAACACTCGAACCTTCTACCCACCCCCAGAAACGAGGATGGATGTTGCCTTTGTTGTACGGCGCGACGAGTTTTAGGAAATCGTCGTAAACCTGATCGAGAGGTTTAGGCGTTTGCGGAAGCGGTTCATTAATTGCTTGTTGTACGGAGGCCGGAGGTTTTTGCCAGGCCGGCTTTTCGCGAATAGTCTGTAACCAATTGATCATATCATCGACCATACGATGCGCGGTCGCGCGAAATGACGACCAATCTTGCGGATCGAGCGGATGCTGTTCGTGTAAAGGTGTTTCCATTATTCTTCGATTGCTCCTTGTATACTGCGTAAATGTTTGCGGAAAGTAAAAGTGGGATCGGCATTCCGTTGGTTCAGGAATTGACGGAATTGCAATTGTTCACGTAATGTTTTTCCTTTTTGAATATCGAGGGCTTGAGCGCGCTCTTTGGTAAAGATCAATTCGGCTGTCTTCAGAACAGATTCGAGTTTTGACCATTCGACAAAAGCAACGCCGTCTTCATCGGCGAATACCGCATCGTTGCGCGTGACAAATTCGGCGGCAAATTGTACACTAATAAGCGCCTCAGGTTCGCGCGCATCAAGCCTTTGCGGTCCGCACGGAAAAGCGCCGTAACTGAAAATCGGGAATCCAATTTGTTTTAATTCCGCCGTATCGCGATGCGTTCCCCAAATGACTATACCGCTTGTGCCGGCAGCTTGTGCCTCGAGCGCGGTCAGATCGCCGATACACCCTTCATCGCTCCGTCCTTTGTTGTCAATCACCAAAACATCGCCGGGATCGGCGTTTTCGAGCGCTTCGAGAAATACATCCACACTTCCATAATGGCGCGCAGGCAAAACCCGACCGGCCAATTTTACTCCCGGCAAAACCGACTTGATCCCGGCCGGAGCTACGCGAAGAGGAATCTTCAAACGCAGACATGCATCCGTGATCAACGGCGTTGAAAGGTTTTTGAAGTGATCGTGTAAAATTTTTCCAGTCATGGTTTCTCCGCCTATTTTATTTTTATAAATATAATTGTTGATGGGTTTTTGACGGGTCGTTGTCGACCATGCGCTCTTCAATAAGTTCTTCTGCGAGGACCGTGTGGAACGATACGATCACCCAATTTTCAGAGCCGGCAATCGGATGATGCCAGCCATTGACCGGAATCGAGACCCAGCGTTCGTCAATAGGCTTCTCGCGTTGATCGACAATGGAATGAGAAACCCATAAGTCATTTTCCATGATACGAAAACTTCCGAAACCACGATACGATAGAGCGCGTTGGTGACTGTTGGGATGACGTTCTGCGCCGGTGTCGGCATTTGCCCGTAAAATAAATACCCAACTCGATCGGATGAGATCAGGTAGTGAACCATAGACGTCTAACGGCACCGGCTCCCAAGCCATCAATGATTTTTCATTTGAGAGCAATTGCTGTTCAACACGCTCGGCAATTTCATCGATCACTCGGACTGTTGCCGGATGATAAATTTTATCATCGAGTAATTTTAAAAAAACACTTTCGGTTTTATTCATCGTAAGCCTTTTTGGTGTGTCGTACTGCAAGGATTGTAACGCTTCAACGCGGTCGCTTTTATCAAAGTTCCCGATGATCGAAAGGTCTACATAAGAATTTTAAATATTGGACTAATCCAATTTTATCAAAAAAACAAACCAAATATCTGTAAGCTCTTGACGATTTAAATATAACGACAATTGACAATTTATAATTGTATAATCACGAAACGAATTTATACGCCGTTCAATAAAGTCTTTGTTCCAGCAGTAAGGGTAACTTTATCTCCTTACTTAATAATTTTCTTATTTCCAGAATTTGACCGATATGCCGCTCACTGTGATCAGCATAAAGCTCGAGTAAGTTCCTGAGAGTCATTTTTCCAAATTCAGGATGGTTACCGGTTTTGGTCCAATCTGAGCCTGTGGACGTCCGAAAAACAGAACTCGTAAACGAACGGAGCAGTTCAAAAAGTTGGATCACATCATTCAGCGCTTTCCTGTCTTTCTGTTGATAGCCAAATTCCTTAACCCAACTCTCTTGGTTATATCCCGGAAACAAAGCTTCAGTCTGGGCAAAAGCCAATTTGACTCTGACAAAACCTACAGTCTCTGAATCGGTAAGATGAAAAATAATTTGCTTGATCGACCATTTTCCATGTCGTAGTTGCGCCGCCATATCATTGTCTGTTAAGCCATCGATCGCTTTTCGCAAGCGTTCGGGAGCCGCTGAAAAAGTTTCTAGTAAGTGTGAGGTATTGATCGATTGATATACTGTTGGGAATGAATGTTTTTGATCCTGCATGATGTTTCCTTTCATATTTTTTGTTTGACTAATATAACGTGTTTTGTATATATTAGTTATACTCATTGTTTTCATCAAATCAATGAATATTGCTCATATATATAAAAATGGCCATTTATGGATATCGAAGTAAGGCATTTAAAACTCATTGCAACAGTGGCACAGGAAGGAAGCCTTTCCAAGGCAGGTCAGGCTTTGCATCTTACGCAATCGGCCTTGAGCCATCAATTACGGGATATTGAAGAGCGGCTTGACGTGGCATTATTTTTACGTTCGAATAAAAAAATGATCCTCACGCCGGCGGGAGAAAAATTACTTCAATCGGCTACGGCCGTAATGCGTGAACTCGAATCGGTCAACCGCCAGATTCACGCAATGGTGAAAGGTGAGTCCGGGACTATCCGGCTCAGCACGCAGTGTTATACTTGTTATCACTGGTTGCCGGAAATTTTACGGAAATATCAGAAAGAATTTCCGAATGTGGACGTCAAAATTATCGTTGAAGCAACGCATCATCCGATCAAAGCGTTGCAGGAAGGCAAACTTGACGTCGCTATTGTGCACAGCCAAAAAAACGACGGACTGATCCGTCGTCCTTTATTTAAAGACGAATTGAAAATAATCGTTTCTCCAAAACACCGATGGGCGAAACGCAAATATATTGAATTGAAAGAATTGGAAGACGAGCCGTTGTATTTATACAACGTTCCCGAAAAGGACAGTCATTTGTTTCAAGAGGTTTTGATTCCGGCAGGTGTGTATCCAAAAAATATTTCGCACATTCAATTGACCGAAGCGATCATTGAATTTGTCAAAGCGGGGTTAGGCGCAGGAGTGATGGCAACATGGGCATCGAAGCCGCATGTGGACAACGGCAGTCTTGTAGCTGTAAGATTAGGCAAATCCGGCGTTGTCCGGCAGTGGAGCGCGGCGGTTTTGCCGAACGGACCGATGCCGCGCTATATCGAAGCGTTTATTAGTGAAATCGTTTCTTTTTCAAAGCCGGCCAAACAGCAGAAAAAAGGAAAATGAGAGAAACAGCAAGCTGCCTATTTTAAACAAACTTTTTCTCACTCACACTTCATCTTCTTCATCGGGAAATCGATTCCCATTTCTTTTCCTTCATTTTTTCCTTCAATGCGTGCTTTCAATGAACCGTTTTTTTCCAGACGGTAAATAATCCGTTGCGGGAAATCGTGATCAGGGTTTTCAAAAATAATTTCTGTTCCCGATTTTTTGATTAGCTTAAAAGATGCCTCGTTTTGGTCCGAAGGTTTCGCTGTGTAAAAAATCTCGCCTTGTTCGTTTTGGTGAATGTGTAAAAATTCGAACTCAGTGACTTTCCCATTACGCACCGTACGACTCATACCGAACATTTCATTACCGGCAGGCTTCATCCATTGTTCCGTCGCTTCTTTTTTGTCTGTACTACCGTCCCAGCAACCCGCCAACCAAGCCAGATCGTTAACCGTCATTTTTTCCTGGGCGCACACGGGCAAGACACTAATTAGAAATAAAAATACCATACGCATAAAAAAGCTCCTTAAATGAAAATGACTTTAAAAATTCATTTTAATATAAGGAGCTGCAATCTAAAAAGATTGTAAAAAACCGACATCGTGGACGATCGGACAAATAAAAGTTCAAGGATTCATCTGGACGACAATCCGGAAACCCAGGTCTTGCGCGCGGGCTTTCGGGCCATGGCCAGGTTGACGAAAAGTTGGACTGGCAAATTCTGCAGGGAAATTCCAGCTACCGCCGCGCACAATTTTTCCCCGGCCAAGATCGGTTGACTGACGCGGATTGGTTACGGTGCTTGCCGTATAATCGCTATACCAGTCGGAAGTCCATTCCCAAACATTGCCAAGCATATCATATATCCCAAATGCATTTGATTTTTTGGAAGCTGTTTCGTGCGTAAATAATTGTGTGCTGTCCTGAATCCATGCGATATCTTTTATTTCAACGTTGTCCGCTGATCCGGCTTTGCAGGCATATTCCCATTGCGCTTCGGTTGGCAAACTCACAGCAAGTCCCGTAGTTCTGGAAAGCCATTCGCAGTACGCTTGAGCGTCAAACCATGTTACTAAAACGGCCGGATGATTAGAATTTTGATCCATATACGGATGTTTCCAGGTAGCATCTTTTTTGAAAGCCATATTGGAAATGGTAGTGTCGAAAATCCATCCGCCGCTGTCTTTTTCGGCTGTAGTGAGATAACCTGTCGCCGTAACAAATTCGGCAAATTGTCCGACGGTAATTTCCGTTGACGACATCCAGAATTCGGAAATTGTAACGGCATGCGCCGGCTTTTCGGAAGGCGTGTTATGATCACTGCCCATAGAAAAGCTTCCGCCGGGCACTTTAACCAATCGAGGCGATTGGATATTCAATGATTCAATGACTCGGTTCGGATCGGATTTACTGCAGCTCAATAATAAAATCAAGGTAAGTAACAGACTCCATTTCTTCATTTCCGTAACTCCTTAAGTTTTTCCTGAATGCCGTCTTGTAACGTTTTTCGAAATTGGTCACCAATGCTTTTATCCGTCAATGTTTTCTCATATGCTTGAGTATAATACTGAATGGCCTCCCCTTTTTTTCCAAGAAGCGAATAACATTCAGCAAGGCTGTCATAACAATTAGCCGTTTCCGGGAATAATTTCAAATTAGCTTGAAATATAAGCAGTGCGTCCTGCGGTTTATTTTCATTGATCAGCCGATAACCGACCGCATTCAGCGTTCCTGCATTCGTAATAGAATACAATGCAGTCAGCGAATCGGCATGCTCACTAAAATAAAGCACACCGCGATTCACAATGATGTCCGTCAACCGAATGGAGTTTAATTCTGTAGTCATAAAACGGTTACCGGGGAATGATTCGTGATATAGTTGAGTATAATATCGCGCATTGTCCGGATTTGGTTCTAAAAACTGATAGATGCGTGATAAAATAAACGTCGCTTCGTCTTTATTAAAAAGGCTTTTTTCCTGCACTAGCCTTAGACTATTGATTGCGTTGTCCTTATTGTTTTCGAAGCCGCTTAAAAAGGCCAGCCCGCTTTGCCACCAATTGGCGCGTGTAGCAACAAAATATTCAGCAACGGCCGGCGACAAATAAGCGTCATAAAAGTAAGGATTCTCTTCGATCACATCTTCAAAATACCCGTTCGCTTTTTTGGCTGCAAAATAAGCGTCCGTCAATGATTGGCTCATTACGTGAACCCGGCTGAGATAACCATACGCCGAACCAAGAAAAAATTTATTTTCCGTTGTTTCCGGCAATTTTTCACAACGATTGATTGTTTGTTGACAATAATTTGCGAGCAATTGTTTCAATGAATCACGGCTTACACCTTGATCGGAAAAATAACGGGCGTGGTAGAGCATGGAACTTTTAAGAAAATAATATTTCGGTTCGCCGGGAAACTCTTTGATGCGTGTTTCAATCAGTCGGTTGGCGACAATAAAATCCGTGTTATGAATAGCAAAAAGAATTCGCTGATCGACTGAATCGGCTACAGGCAATTTGCCGGTATTACTTTCAGAGCCTGAACATTGAATAAACCAAGTCGTACAAACGATCCACAAAACCATGACGTTTTTCATAAGTATTCTCCGGTTATTTTTTTAATCGTTTGATTTTATCTTCCGCGCTGGTTCGAATACCGTTTTTAAAATTTTCATTGAGATTCGTTGGTTTCGCAAGCAGATCCAGCGCTTTCTGAGCCGTGCGTACAGCCATGTCATTTTGCCCGTCGGCTTCATACGCGTCGGCAAGACTGTCGAATGCATTGGGCGATTCAGGGTGAATGTCAGTATTCATCTGGAAAATTGTCAAAGCCTCTTTGATCTTTTTAGCTTGGAGCAATTGGTAAGCAACTGTGATCAGTCCGTTTTCATTGATCGCCCATGTATAAAAAGGATTGTAAGTTCCGGCCGCCTGAATGTATTGGACAAAATAGCGGTATTCCCGAAAAGCGTTTATTGTATCGCCTTGCTCGATCAACGTTTTGAAGCGTTTGGCTGTGAGTGGCCGTACTTCCGAAGATTTTTTATTTAAATTATACACGAAAAAATCGACGGTTTGCCGGATGATTTGCCTCGAGCGATCGGTATCGTCAAAAATGTCAAACGCATGTTGAGCTTCGGCGTAATGGATGAACGTCAAATCGCATTCCACTTCGGTCATATGACGAATAGTTTGCTCGATCCCGGTATTGATATTGGTTCCATCAAGACCACTTCGGACATACAAAACAGGAAGATCGGTTCGCATGGTTTCCAGTTGAGCGCTGCCGTAATAAATAACGCCACACTTGATATACGTTCTATCCGGCTGCATCATCAGCGGCAAGCCGACGGTTACATTGGCTGAACACGTCCAAAGACCGATTCGATCACTGTCGATGTTCAATTCGCCGGCATGTTTTCTCACGTACGTAAGCAAATCTTCCGAATCCTTGAATGCCCGGCCTTGCCGGCTTTGATAATTGATCGCGATCAAGCCGTTGGCCGCAATGAGCTTTGCCCAATCGGCATAGGCCCGCCAGTTCAAAAGTTCCAGCGATCCGACGCCGTTGTTAAAAATGACGACCGGTAATTTGGATTTTTTATCAAACGAAGCCGGGTAATATACATCCAGCGTTAAGGAAGTATCATTAACGGTTTTGTAGACAATGCCTTTTTTGATTTCAACTTTGTTCATTTCCGGAATCTGGTATACCAGCGGCCGTTGTGTAACAGGAATTTGAGCGGTAATATCCGCTACGATGAAAATAAAAAGGGCGAATGTAATTCTTGAAATCATGTAATCTCCTCCTTTTGTGGTGCGACAAGGAAATTACGCTTGCTCAAAAAGGCGGTTTCAAATGTGGCATGAAAAGGATGAAAATAGGAATGAGCGGTAACAATCTGAGAATAAAGCGGGATCAAAAATACAATCGAGCGCTGAATTTTACAGGGTAAATGTGTGGGTATATTTGACGATCAAGACATTGCTGCTCGTGAGTGGCAACGCAGGTTGTTGCCGCATACGGTCCGTGTTCAGGTTATGATTGTACACAATCCATAAATCCGTTCCTTCACTCACGTTGTAACGGATGATAGTATTGGCTCCGACGACATGAGCCGCCGTGCTTAATTGGACATAGGCTTGAGCCGAAAAACGGGCATTGACGGCCGTTTGAATTTTTAACCGGCCAAGGTGCGACGTAAACGACTGGTCGCGTTTGGAAAAACGGATAATGTCGATGTCATAGGTTCCACCCAATTCGAGATGTTTGGAAATACGCCATGTTGGCGACAATGAAAATGAATACCGCCAGCCATCGTAAAACGTTCCTATAATCGCATCGCCTTCCGCATACAGCAGTCCACCGGGAGCCGATTTATAATTAAGCCACATATCAAAAAAATGATACCGGCCCGACGGCACGTTGGCCTTTTCGGATAATTGAAACGTGTCCGGAACGTTTTCGTATTGCCAGCGCGGTTCAATCCAGCCGGTCGCGCCGCTTTTGGTTTCAAAATCCCACCATGGCGCGAAATACGATGATTCAAGCTTGTTGTCGTCATTACGAAAGCGAAGAATAGTGACATTATTCCACGAGTGATTGCGTAACGTTTCACTTTGAGGAAATAGGGTGTATGAAATGACGCCTTGTAAGAAAGTAAAATCGCTGTGCTGGACAAATCCGATCCCAGGATCGTATTGCGATCCGGCTCGGGCGAATTGGGCCGAGTACGACAAACCTTTAATTGTACGCCGCGCCCACGTTGCATACATTTGTCCGGTTTCCAAAGGTCTGAAACCGTTGTCTTTTATATAATCTTCCTGCAACGACTGAGACCATTTTAAGGTAAGATACTCATCGCCGGCGACACGGACTGTTCCGTCCAATCCGTAAGCCAAACTATAATGACCATTTTGATCGATACGGCTCGTCATCATGCCACCGGCGTAGGAGTATGAATTGAATACCGGATGCTTCAATCGAAGCACGCCAAAATTTTCCGAAGGAGTTGAAGCATTTTGTTTCTCAGTTTGCATATTTATAAAACCAATGTTCCATAAACCTGCTCGGCCAACCAATCTTGCTCCACCGAGAATGCGCACCGGCTCGCCTTGATCGGTAAGACCGATTCGGCGCGTATGGAGTAACCGATTGCCATGACCCATGTTAAAGTCGAACAGCGACGAACGCTCTTGAAAAAATTGTCGTTTCTCCGGAAAGAAAAGTGAAAACCGAGTCAGATTTACTTGCCGGTCGTCCGCTTCGACCTGGGCAAAATCCGTGTTAGCCGTTAAATCCAGAGTCAAGTTGTCGCTCAACGTATATTTGACATCGGCGCCGATATCGTTTTGATAATCGCGTTGGTAATTAAATTTTGTTTGGTCGTTGTTTAATTGAGACGAACGTGCCAGTCCACCCAGCGCATACGGCGTCACATATACCGGTTTGCGTGAGTGAATACCCGACAAAACCACGTCCTGAGCCACGGATGGCTTCCGAAAAGCATATTTAGGTTCGATAGAAGGAAATGTAACGCGTTCGTTTTTACGTGCGATGTAGCGCGTGACTGTCAAACCCATGACAACGCGGCCATCCGACTCTTGAAACCGCAAACTGGAAAGTGGAATCCGCATTTCAGCGAACCAACCTTCGCCGGTGACTTTCGTAGCGACGTCCCAAAATGTATTCCAACTCGGATTGTCCGTACCTTCCGCATCGCCGGACAGCGCGATGTCCGAACGAATGCCGGCCGGCGTCGTCATGAACCACAATGCATTTTCATTATCATTCAGTGGATCGATATAAATCGCAAAAGCGTCGTCGCCGCTCCACCGGTCGCGATACAGCGAATTGATCCGGATGCCCGAAGGATCATTGTCATAAAAACGGCCGGATGCATAAATGAATTCGTCGTCATAGGCAACGCGAATTTCCGTACGTTCCGACGATTGTCCCTGAAAAACCGGTAAATACATCGTCAAAGGCAATGGCTCGATTGTCTCCCACGCCGGTTCGAAACTCAAACCATCCAATTCAATCGATTCCGTAAGCCGTTGCAGTTCGATGGGCTGACTGTTTTGACTGAAAATATTTAACGGAGTTAACAGCGCGATTGCAATAAGAAAGCATTTGGGTTGTCTCATTTATCTGCCCCACGCTTCTGCATAAGCTGCGGTTACGACACCTTGCACGCTGAAACCGTCAAAAAAATCGCCGTCTTCTTTACTGTCGCCCACGATTTTCTTTTTCCATGCATCAAAGTCAATCGTCTTATGAACGGTTTGCCTGACGATTTCCAGATTGCGCGGACCGCCGCCAACCTGGAAGATGGCTTTGCTGACTTCATCGACAACTGTTTGAATGAAATCGGCGACCAGGTTCAAATAAGTTTTTCCTTTGAGGGTATTGCCGTGACCGGGAATCAGTATTTCAAAATCCAGTTGGGCCATTTTACGTAACGTCTTGGCGTGTTGAGATGGATAACCGCTCCCGAGATACGGCACGGGGCTATCGAGTAAATCTCCGGCAATCAGAATTTTTTCTTTGGGCAGATAGACGACAGCATCTCCGGCCGTATTGCCGCGGCCAAGATATTTAATTTGGATTTCACGATTACCGATGTCGAGAGTCAGTTCACTGTCAAAGGTCAGGTTGGGCATTCGATCTTTGATTTTTTTGAACTCTTGCCACACCGGTTCAATTCCGGCGATAAAGGATGTGTAATCTTTTTTATCTTGTTCGGATAAAGGATTACCGTTAGCGTCTTTACCGGTTTCAACATACTTTTTAAAAAGATCGGCACGATTAGGAAAGCGTTGGAACCAACCCGGATTATAACCCTCCATTTGTTTGCAAGTTTCCTGATGCGCGATGATAGTGATAGAGGGAAAAGCTTCTGCGTACGTGCCATTGCCCATTGTATGATCGAAATGCCAATGTGTATTGAGCAAATAACGAACCGGTTTGTTCGTCCATTGCTGAATCTGTGCAATGTCCTCTTTGGCCGATGATGGCAAATAACATGCATCGACGACAAACACTTCACGGTCACCAATGATGACAGTCGTATTGCCTTGCGGAAAACCGTCGGGTGAATCTTTGTGCCGGATCATATATATACCGTCTGCAATTTTAGAAACCGTTCGGGTACGAGTACTGGATGAATCCGTTTGTGAAAAAAGTGGAAGCGATGACCATAGAAGTAATCCGAAAAAGATAAATTTTATGCGGCATGAATTCCAAAACAGTGCCATATGACGATTCCTTTAAATATTGCCATTGATCGAAAATTATTTGGCGATTTTAACGCTAATGGGTACTCTCAGTTTTTCCCAATACAAATTAATTGTTCCTGAAGTCTGTGTCAGATCGTCAAAACCGTACTCAAGCCATTCTTTCATTGGTGCAGCTATGGGCTTTACCATCACGCGTAAGGCATCTTCATCTTTATTATATTTAAAACTTCCCCATGAATTATTTTTTTTGCTGAAAATAATCGTCCATTGATCCTGTTGCGGTGCCATGTGCAATCCATATTTGCCTGCAGGCAATTTTTTTCCTTCTATTTCCACGTCGGTCGAGAAAGAAATCGTTGTGTTTTCATTGGCTCCTGCGCGCCATGGAAATGGTTTTTCACCCCAAGGCACTAATTCGCCCCAGATTTTCCTGCCTTTCACGCCGGGCCGACTATAAGTAACAACTATTTCCGTTGCGCCGATTTTTTGAAAAGTCGAAGCCGCCTGACTCACGCGCTCTTCACTTTGAGCAAATAAGTTGCCTGCAATTACGCCGACAACGAAAAGAGCTACCCAAAACGATTTCAATGCCTTCATAGGACCTCCGATTAATGATTTCTTTCTGTGATGTGCGGCAATATAGATAAAAAGGGACGGCTTGTCGTCTCATTGGCGGCAAATGAGGCAAGGAAAACAATTGAAAAAGCATTTTTTAGTGAAAAAACTCACGGGGAGTCAATTTGTCATGACACCTTTCATCTAAATCCTAATCTAATATTGCGTTCGAATTTCATGGAAAACGGTGCTAATGATTAATTTATCCTTTCCTCTCACGTTCAGACCTATTATATTGGCGCGGAATAGATGGCCGAAACTTGCGTTGAACAGGCGATTCGGCTAAGGATAAATTATGCAACGAGAAATGTTTCGCGCCAAAATCCACAGGGCGCGGGTGACGCAATTGGATTTAAATTATCACGGCAGCATCACGATCGATCAGGATTTGCTGGATTTGACGGACATCTGGCATAATGAACGCGTTCAGATCGTTAATGCGAATAATGGTGCCAGGCTGGAAACGTACGTTATCGCAGGAAAACGCGGTAGTCGTGTGATCGGCCTCAATGGTCCCGCCGCTCGTCTGGCAATGCCCGGCGATATTATTTCGATCATTTCGTATGGTATCATGGACGAAAAAGAAGCACGGCAATTCAAGCCAAAAGTGATTTTGCTTAATGCGAACAATGAAGTCATCGAATCTCACATCATCTCCTCGCACGACGAAACTCTGAAATAGATTATACAATCCCGACCATTTTCAACCCTCATGGAGTGAGGCAATGTTTAAAAACCTCAAGCTCATTCAAAAATTATGGATTGGCTTCGGCACGATCATTCTGCTGATTCTTGTCATTTCCATTTTTTCTTATCAGCAATTCGGCTTTCTGGTGGAAGAATCGGAAACGGCCATCAACGATATTCCGATCCATAACGCAATTTCGGAAGTCCAATATCTTGCTACCAAAGGCCATTTGTATTTTGAAGAAATTATGGCCGGCGATGCTCACGAATCGGTTGAAGAAGTGTACCGGGTTTGGGAAGAAGCTATCTCTTATTGCAATATCATATTGGAAGGAGGTCGAAAAAACAATCGTACTTATAAATCTTTCCGGCATGCAACAGGACGTGGCAAAATTACTGAAATGCGCGATGCTCTGAACGCTATGATCGAAGCCGGTAAACAGCGTTATGCCAATAAAGAATCAAGCGGCATCGGCAGTAATGCCGATCAGAATTTCGATGCTGCCTACGAACGCGTCATGGCGTTGGCGGAGGAGGCTAAAATTGTCGCGACCGAACTTACCCAGATCAGTCAAGAACGTTTAGAATCAACCTATGAGCGAGATGAGATATTGATTTATGCCATGGCCGGCGTATGTATTGTTCTGGGGATTGTCATTAGTGTGAGTGTGGCACGAACTGTTTCGCGTCCGGTCGGTGAAGCGGCACAATTGATCCAACTCGAAGGCATTAATACAGTCTTCAAGAATCAAACGAACGACGAAATTGGACAACTCATTAGGTCATTCGATTCCTTTCTTCAATCTTTCCGGCAGACTTTACACGATCTTTCAGAGGCATCCTCCGTCGTATCGAGCGCAAGCAAAGAGATTTCCACCGGTGCCGATGCGATTTCGCGTAATGCGCAGCAACAGGCCGACGAATCCGAGAGCGCATCGATTGCCATTGAAACGATGACAAAAACGGTTTACGAAATTTCACATAGCGCCGTGAATACCAAAGACATGGCTTTGCAGGCGCAATCGAGCGCGCATCATGGTGAACAAATTATCGAAGAAACCGTTGCCGGTATGAATCGTATTGGCGTGATGGTGAAACAATCGGCGGAAGTCATTAATTCACTCAGTGACGCGAGCGGAAAAATCGGAAAAGTTTTGAATATCATCGATGATATTACACGCCAGATCAACCTGATCGCTCTTAATGCTTCCATCGAAGCAACGAAAGCAGGCGAACACGGTAAAGGTTTTGCCATTGTATCGGAAGAAATTAAAAAATTGGCTGAACGTACTGCACATTCTACAACAGAGATCAATGAGATCATTACGCGCATTCAAGCCAATGTTAACGAAGCCGTGACCATGATGAATAAAAGCCAGGATGAAACCAACGAAGGCATCGGCCTGGCCCAACAAGCCAAAAGCAGCTTGGACGACATTTCCAATACTTTCCAAAATGTTACGCAAATGGTCAGTCAGATTGCAGTCGCCAGCAAAGAACAATCCGTTACGAGCGATCATATTGCCCTGAGCGTTAAATCGGTGAATAACGCGACTCAACAAATTGCCGTGGGCATTCAGCAAATCGCGCAGTCTGCGGGACATTTGAATGAATTGACGACACGATTACAAGAGCTGATCCGGCGATTTAATTTGAAAGACCGCTCCTGATAATTTAGAGGCATTTCCTACTTTTCATTTTGCTAATCTCTCTCCAAATTTCTACATTTCATAAATTGCTCAATTTGATCTTTTCAATCATGAAACGACCGGCCATTTTGTTGGTCAACCCATATTTGTATGATTTCGCGGCATACGATCTATGGATTAAACCGCTTGGATTGCTTTACATCGGTGCCGTACTCGAAGAAAACGGTTGTGACATTACTTTGCTGGATGCCCTAAACCGTCATCATCCCGATGTATTGGCCTTGCAATGTCGTACGGAAGCCAAATCAAAAAAATACGGAGACGGCTATTTTTATAAAGAAACCATTGAGAAACCATCGGAATTTTCGGACGTGCCCCGTTTATATTCTCGCTATGGAATGCCGCCTGAAATTTTTAAAAATAATTTGGAACGTATTCGACGAGAATGTTCTATCGATTTGATTTTGGTAACTTCAGGAATGACTTATTGGTATCGCGGTGCGCATGAAGCCATCGCTATGTGCCGTGAAGTTTTTCCTGAAATCCCTGTTTTGTTCGGCGGTATTTACGCAACCTTGTTTCATGAATTTGCAAAACATCATTCGGGCGCCGATCTCGTTTTTAAAGGGGAAAGCGAACGTGCGGTCTTAGAGTTCATTAAAGAAAAATTCAAATTACCTTCTACTAAAACCTATCTCGGCTACGATGATTATCCCCATCCGGCGTATCATTTATATCCAAAGCTTGAATACGTTGGCATGATGACAACCCGCGGTTGTCCCTATACATGTTCGTTTTGCGCAACGCATGAATTTACCGATGTCTTCCGGCGGCGGCATCCTCAAAAAGTTGTGGAGGAAATTCGAAGCTATGCTGAGAAGAGTATTCGCAACGTAACGTTTTACGACGATGCCTTATTCGTCAATTCTGAACGGCATATCAAACCGATTTTACGGCAAATTATTGATGAAAAGTTAAATCTTAATTTTCACACCCCGAATGGATTATTTGCTAAATTGCTGGACAAAGAACTCGGGGAAATGCTGGTTGAGAGCGGATTTAAGACCATTCGTCTGAGTTACGAATCAAAAAATCCCGAACGACAAAAACAAATGCGAAAAGTTACCGATTCTGATCTTGAAAACGCATTGAATAATCTTGAAGCTGCAGGTTTTCCGCGTGATGAAGTTACGGTGTACCTGATCATGGGTCTTCCTAATCAAACGCCGGATGAAGTGCGTGACAGTATCAGATACGTTCATGAGTTGGGTGCTCGCATCAGCTTATCCTCTTATTCACCCATTCCCAACACACCCGATTGGGATTCGGCCGTTCGGGATTACAGTTTTCCAAACGATAATCCGCTTATGACCAATAAATCCGTTTATCCGTTAAAAAATGCACACTTTACTGGAGAGGATTTCAACCGTCTTAAGAATGACGCGATTGAATGTAATCGGCGGATCAAAAGCAGCGAGAATATCAATATTTCAGATTATAACGTCTATGCTTGACCTCAACAATTTAAAACTTATTTCAAAGCGGGTTCTGATTGGATTTCTCGGTGCGGTTATCCTTACCGGTTTGATTGTCAGCCAAAACTTCCAGAAGAAAATTACCGATCATCAGAAAAACCTGAAAAAACTTCAGACAGAAATTAAAAACTACGAATCAAAATTATCATCGAAATCTCAAAGTGAAAAAAGCGAACTGGAAAAATTGAATGACGTAAACGGTAAGATCGGTTTGCTACAGCAACTTATCGGCGAATTGGAAAAAGGGCGACAGATTACGGAAGCCAATATCGCAACTCTGCGTGTTATTCTGGAACAAACACAGGATGAATTGGCCCGATTAAAAAAACTCACGAGTCAGCGGCTGGTTCAGGTTTATAAACATCGTGAAGAAGATCCGCTGGCGTTTATTCTTACGTCCCAGTCGTTAACGCAGGCTTATTCGAGAATGAAGTATCTGAAGATTATTACCGATCAGGATAAAAAAGACTTGTCGGTTTTGCGTCGCAAAAAAAATTCAATCGTTTCGCAAAAAAAGCAAATCGAAGGCGAATTATTAATGCAAACACAATTGATTCGCCTGAAAAAGAATGAAAAAGCCTCATTGGACGGTGAGTTAAAAAAGCGAACACAGGCGCTGCAAAAAATCCGAAAAGACAAAAAGCTTCTGGCCTCTTTGATCGAGCAACGAAAAGATGATATTGAAACGATGCAAACTTTGATTGCCGAACTGGAAAGAAAGAAAAAAGAACAGGAGGCATTAGAAGAAGCCAACAAACAAAAAGCTTTGGCTGAAAATAAGACAACTGTCAAGACTTATAAAAGGCCTGTATATGAAGAAAAGTCTAATTTCATTCAATACAAAGGTAAGCTGCCTTTGCCGGCGGCTGGCCGCATCGTTAAAAAATTTGGCGATCACATCCATCCGGTCTTAGGTACAAAGACTCGCAATCCCGGCGTAGATATTTTGACGAATACTAATAGCGAAGTTCATGCGGTTGCCAAAGGTCGTGTCTCTGTTGTCACGTGGCTCCGGCGTTTTGGCAATACGCTGTTGATTGATCACGGCGGCGGCTATTATACAGTCTATGCGCATTTAGGAGAAATCTACGTTAATCCGGATCAGACTCTCAATGCCGGTGACGTGATCGCGCGGGTCGATGAATCCGATGAAGGCCAGCCTATTTTACATTTTGGCGTTTATAAAAGCGGCGAACCGTTGGATCCGCAAGGCTGGTTGAAATGATCTCTGATACAAAAAAATCATTATCGTAAGAATTTTGATGGCATAAGATTTTTCCATGACCGATAATCCTATCGAAAATAGCCCGGAAATCAATTCTACTCCAGATGGCAATCCAAAAAACAGTTTAAAAAAAACTCTGTTATTGTTGATCAAAATCGGAATTACGGTTTTTTTATTTTACTTTATCGCTACAAAAATTCAGCTGACCGAGATACGCGCGGAATTCAGTGAGATCAATTGGAACGCATTCGGGATTGGATTAGCCATGACCATTCCGAATATTTTAATTCAACATTACAAATGGCGTTATCTGACTCACATTTTGAATCCGGCGATATCGAACCGGGATATCTTTGCTTCACTGATGTGCGGTTTTTCTATCGGATTAGTAACTCCGGGCCGGTTGGGTGAATTGGGAAAAGGCCTTTTTTTGACTTCCGTCCGGCGTTCAGAAATTACCGGGATGTCAATCATCGACAAAGTTTTCTCACAACTGGCGCTTTCCGTTTTTGGTTTAATCGGAATGGTAATGATGATTGAATTCCAATTTCAACCGGGGACCGAGATTAAAACACTCGTAATAATTTTTGGTGTTTTACTCATTACTATTTTGTCGATGGTGGCGTTTGTGCCCGAACGTGTCCGTGATGTCATCCGGTCATCCAAAAAGATATTTCATTATGCGCCGTTTCGCGATAAAATATTTTCATTGATTTCGGCGTCGGAGAACTTCAAGAAACATCATTTTGCGCCGAGTCTTGCTTATGCGCTGATTTTTCAATTGATTATTTATGTCCAGTTTTACTGGTTTATCAACGCATTTACTCCTATGCCAATCAGCGACGGATTGATAGGCGCGTCGAGCGTTATGTTTGCCAAGTCTTTACTGCCCATCGCATTAATGGACATTGGAGTGCGCGAAGGCGCATCGATTTATTTTCTTGGTAAGCTCGGTATTTCAGCCTCGGCCGCATTCAATGCCTCTATCATGATTTTTCTGAGCAACGTTTTGCTGCCGGGAGTGATCGGTCTTTTTTATCTTGTTCATTTTAATTTCTTCAAACGTCATGATTCCAGGGTTTAAATTTTACGGGATCACCGATCGCAACCTTACCGGTGAAAAATATTTTCACCATCTTGAAAAAGCTTTTCAATCCGGTGTTGGCTGTATTCAAATTAGAGAAAAAGATTTATCGCCGGTTGAGTTATATCAATTATGCGAACGGATCCGGTCGATTGCCGAGCCGTACGATGTAAAAATTCTGATCAATGATCGCATCGATATTGCTTTGAGTCTTGGATTAAACGGTGTACATTTGACAAGCAATAGTTTGCCGGCTGATCGGGCGCGAATGATTTTAAGAAAACAAGCTCTCATTGGAGTTTCGACTCATTCCGAATCCGATGTACAATCGGCGTCCGGGCTCGGAGCGGATTTTGTGGTATTGGGACCGGTCGCTCCATCGCCGTCGAAACCGGCAGGGCATCCGATTCTTTCACTCGACGAATTTCATTCGATCTGTGATCATTCGCCGATTCCAGTATATGCGTTAGGTGGAATGACATTGGCTAATGTGAAAAAATTCATAGAAGCAGGAGCAGCCGGCGTTGCGGGCATTTCATTGCTCATGCAACCGGAAGGGCTTGAACAGCGTCTGTATGATCTGAAAGTGATTTTGGGAAGTTTGTAGACTTTTCAAAGAAAGGAGACCATTATGTTTAAAAAAATTCTGGTTCCTACCGATTTTTCCGACGCTTCCAAAGCGGCTCTGGAAGAAGCGTTAATGTTGGCGAAAATTTTTAAATCAAAAATTATTCTGATGCATGTATACGAACCCATCGTGTATTACACCGATGTGCCGATGGGTATGCCTGACTTGGTAGAAATCGAGCAAGGAATTCGTTCGACAGCCGAAGCGTCACTTCATACAATGGTTGAACGGGATATCAAGGGGCGTGAAAAAGATTTTGGAATGATCGAACTCGAAACGTTACTTGTACAGGGAAAAGCGTTTGTTGAAATAGTTAGAACGGCCCGTGAACAAGCCGTTGATCTGATTGTTTTGTCGACGCATGGGCGGAGCGCTATCGAGCATATTCTGCTTGGAAGCGTAACCGAAAAAGTAGTTCGTAAAGCATCCTGTGCCGTGCTCACGATTCGCGCAAAAAATCAATTTAGTATGCCATGAACTTTTCTGTAATTATTCTTGCTGCAGGGTCGTCGCAACGTTTTCAGGAAAACAAATTGCTTCTTTCGTTTGCCGGTAGCACGATTCTTCATCACGTGATTGAAAAATTCATTCAGTTATCTCCGTCTGAAATTATCGTAGTTACCGGAAAGTACGATGAGCCCATCCGTGAGGCATTGAAGAATTGGCCCTGTAAACTTATTTATAACCCGGATCATGTTTTGGGAATGAGTACATCTGTTCGCCAAGGTTTTTCTGCGATTTCAAAACACTCGGATGCCGCTTTTATTACGCCGGGAGATTTGCCGTTATTTCGGGCTGACACACTCGATTTGATCGTACAAAATTTTTCGGATAATATTGTAATTCCGGTTTACAATGACCAAAAAGGCCATCCGGTTTTGGTCAATCGATCACTTATAGAGTGGTGTTTATCACACGACGAAGACAAGTTGTTATATAAAGCGATTGAATTCTTTACAAGGAATGTGAAGAAAATTGCTGTCACTGATCCGGGAGTTGTATGGGATATTGATTCGCGGGAAGATTATGAGAAGTTGAAAACTAATTCTAGTCAGTGAAAAATTTTCAGGATTGGTTTTTGAAGTTTATAAATAAGATAAGAACTTCCGGCTCCGACCAGCGCTCCGACGATCACATCGCTCGGATAATGATACCCCAATGCCATACGGCTATATCCTACCAAACTTGCCCATGTGTATGCAGGAACAGTCACGTACCATTTTTTGTATTGTAGTGAGACCATTGTTGCAGTGGCGAATGCAGCACTGGTATGACCGGACGGCATGGATGCAGTACGTTCTTTATAATTTCCCAAATGGACATTTTTAAGTGCTTCGTAAGGTCTTTTCCGATTAATAATATCTTTCGAAGTGTAGGTAATACCTGCTGTGAGTATGGCAGAAGCGGCCAGCAAGATGCCAGTGTCTGTGGCTTGCCGGTCTTTTGCAAGTATTCCGGTAGCCACAAAGCCGATTGGCGTAGCAATTGTAAGCGGCTTTGCGCTGTTCGTGGTTGTTTTAAAAAAATCATCTGTAAAGGGTGTGTGCTGATTATTAATCGCACGGAAAATATTAACATCAAATTTATTTTGCGCAAAACCTATCGAAGATAATAAGCAGAACAACAAAAACGTTTTCATTTTTCACTTCGTAAGCTTTTCTAAAAATTTTTGTGGGGGGCGAATCGGCCTGCCTTGTTTGTCTGTAAAAGCATGAATGGTATGGCCTTTGGCCACCAAAATTTTATCCCGATACATTTCATAACCGATCTTCAAACGCGAGCCGGATTGTTCAAGAGGAAATGAATGAAGTTCCAATACGTCATCGTAATGAACAGACCGGATATAGTTGGCCTGAACTTCGATTACCGGCAGAAGTACACCATCGGCTTCCATTTCTTTGTAAGGGTAACCCATAGCGCGGATCATATCGGTTCGGCCAACTTCGAACCATGGTAAATAGCTCGCATGATGCGCAACGGCCATCGCATCCGTTTCAGCATAACGAACGCGAATGATCGTTACGCATGGTTGAGAGAAGATGCTCACTTATTTCATTTCTCCCCAAAAGCCCATGTGAGAATACTTATCAATACGTTCATCAAGAAGTACGGAGACGGGTTTGGCAGTGAGGTTTCTGTATTCTTCCATCACAGCCACCTTAACGAATTGTGCCGCAAGATCATAGTCGCGATTAGCGCCACCCAATGGTTCTTTGATGATCCGGTCAATAACGTTCAGTTTTAGCAAATCGTCGGCTGTTAGTTTGAGCGCGGATGCAGCTTTTTCTTTATGCTCCCAACTGCGCCATAAGATACTGGAACACGATTCAGGCGCAATGACCGAGTACCATGTATTTTCCATCATAAGCAGTTTATCGCCCACTCCAATACCCAAAGCGCCTCCGGATGCGCCTTCTCCGATGACGACGCAAATGATCGGAATCGGAAGGCGGGCCATTTCAAGCAGATTACGTGCAATGGCTTCTGCTTGTCCGCGTTCTTCGGCTTCGATTCCTGGAAAAGCGCCGGGTGTGTCGATGAGTGTCAATACCGGACGATTGAACTTCGAGGCCATCCGCATCAATCGCATGGCTTTACGATAACCTTCGGGATTAGGCATTCCAAAATTGCGGTACAGATTGCTTTTAGTGTCTTTGCCTTTTTGCTGGCCGATGACCATAAAAGGTTGGCCATCAATTTTTCCGAAACCGCCGACAATCGCATGATCATCGCCAAAAAGTCTGTCACCGTGCAGTTCAGTAAATCCTTCGCAAAAACGCTCAATGTAATCCAGTGAGCGGGGGCGCTCGGGATGTCGTGCCAACTGCACTTTCTGCCATGGCGTCAACTTGGAATAAATTTCCTCGCGTAATTGTTCAAGCTTTTGTTCAAGAGCGTTCACCTCGCTTGAGAGATCGACATTGGCCACGCTCTGCATGCCTTTAATTTTGTTCTCAAGCTCGGCAATCGGCTTTTCAAAATCTAAAATAACAGGCAATAGAAATCCTCCTTTATAATTTTCCGAAAAAATTTCTGATTTTTAATTTCCAAACGAGTAGAAACCCTTCCCGGATAATATTGGTAGACATTTTCGATGCACCGATCGTACGGTCATAAAATATAATAGGAATTTCGCAAATTTTAAATTTTAAAATCCATGCGCGATAATTCATTTCAATCTGGAAAGAATAACCGCTTGCACTGACCCGGGTCAAGTCGATGGACTGGAGAGTTTCACGCTTGAAACATTTATATCCCGCCGTAGAGTCCTGGATCGGCATTCCTGTAACCCACCGAGCATATTTATTGCCAAAATAACTGATCAGCAGGCGCGACAGCGGCCAATTGATCACGTTGACGCCTTTGACGTAACGCGAACCGATCACGAGATCGCAATGCTGGATCCGATTCAAAAAATCCGGGAGATAATTGGGATCATGCGATAAATCTGCATCCATTTCAAAAATATAGTCATAACTGTTTTGAAGCGCGTAATCAAAACCGGCCACATAGGCTTTACCAAGACCTTGTTTTTCAGATCGTAAAAGGAGATGAATTCTTGAATCGCTTTTTTGGAGCGTGCGAACAAGTTCAGCAGTACCGTCGGGAGAATTATCATCGACTACCAAAAGATGAAGTTCGGACACATACACACTCAGATCTATTTTGAAAATACGTTCGATGAGAATCGGCAGGTTGTCTTTTTCGTTGTAGGTAGGTATGACAATCAACGCGCGTTTATTCGGCATTCCGTAATCCTTAAGCGAATTTGCAGCCGTTTTGTTTAAAAAAACGAAGCCTTTCCTTGAGCCGTGCGTCGGATAGAGCAAGAATTTCGGCAGCCAGCACTGCGGCATTTTTCAAACCGTGTATCCCGATTGACACCGTTGCCACCGGAACCCCTTCTGTCATTTGTACCATCGCATACAAAGCATCCACGCCGTTGATGTCGGTTGTAGCCAGCGGCACGCCGATGACCGGCACGAACGTTTTCGAAGCAATCACGCCGGCCAATTGAGCGCCGATTCCCGCAGCGGCGATAAAAAGTTTAATGCCGCGTTCCGGCCCCTTCACGACATATTCGGCCAACGCATCAGGATCGCGCATGGCCGATAAAACTTGTACATCGTACCGAACACCGAAATGATCCAGGTATTCTTTACAAGGGCGAATGTGTTCCATATCATTCGCGTGATCGATGATGATCGCGACCTCGGTTAAATGCATGTCTGCGTTTCCTCAGTTATGAAATTTAGGAGCTAATTCCAATAACGTTTGCGCCTGCAACTTTTTTGCTTCCGCCATGGATTCTAAAAAAGTTTGAATACCTACGTGATCAAACATAGGTATTTGCTGGCGATACAGGTCGTATAATTCATGCGCGTATTGAATATCCAGCGATAAAGGTACACCGATTTCCCTGGGTACATCCGGTGACGCCGCCTGAGGTTCTTCGCCTGTCAGTTCAGCTATTTTGTCTTTGAGTTGCTGCATTTGGCTGCGCTGCTCGTGAATGACTTTTTCTAAAATTGTTTCGATAAAAGGATAACGCGATTGCAGGCGCGAAACTTCCAAATGACGCAACAATTGCCATTCGTATTCATAAT
The DNA here is from genome assembly GCA_019695335.1 of bacterium. Lineage (NCBI taxonomy): Bacteria > bacterium. The sequence continues at coordinate 1,378 of JAIBAF010000004.1, read as the reverse complement.
CCATGATCAAAACTTCGGCCGTGACCGGTGCCTCTGTTTCTCGATTAAATGAGAGCCGGTCCCACCAGTTTAATAATTTATCAAGTGTTTTACCTGCGCCGGTCGTGTCTTTTATTGCCGTATTCATAAGCGCTCCGCTTTTTAAAGTGGAAAAAGAGCGTTACCAATTTAAGCCAAAATACAACATCGCGCAAGAAATTAAAACCAAAGATTAGAATTCAATTGTTTTTCTACGTCAAAAGTTTCATTTTAGATTCATGAAAATAAATTTTATAGAGCCGGAAAAAAATCGTCAGGTGATCGGCATTAATTCCGGTACTTCGATGGATGCGCTGGACATCGCGTTAGTACGGGTCAGCGGAACGGGCGATTCGCTTCGTCTGCGTCTTGATGCATTTGAAGAATTTCCTTTTCCGGAAGGGTGGAAACGTTATTTACTGGATCTGATTGATCGAGGGACCCCAAGTCAAATAAGCCAGGCCAACATGCTCATCGGGAAAGTTTTTGCTGATGGGATTAATCGCTTTATCGAAAAACACCAGATCGAACGCAAGACAATAACGGCGATCGGTTCGCACGGCCAAACGATTTTCCATCATCCTGCAAAAGAAATTCTATTTGATAATGCCGTTCATTCGACGTTGCAACTCGGCGATCCGTCGGTGATAGCCCAGCAGACGGAAATCCTGACAGTCGGAGATTTTCGAATGGCTGACGTTGCAGCGGGTGGAAGCGGAGCTCCGCTCGTGCCGTATTTCGATTACATTGTTTTTCGCGATCCTCAAAAGCATCGCGGCATTTTAAATATCGGCGGAATTGCTAATATAACGCTCCTTCCGGCCGGCGGAACACTGGATGAGTTGGCGGCGTTTGATACTGGCCCTGGGAATATGTTAATCGATTATGCAGTGCAGGAATTTTTTAATGAGCCGTTCGACGATAACGGCAATATCGCTCGGTCCGGAAAAATTCATGAAGGAATTGCAAGCGCTATTTTGCAGCATGAATATTTTAACATTAAACCGCCAAAATCGACCGGAAGGGAAATGTTTGGGAAGAAATTTTCTGAAGAGATTTTCAAAGATTTTATAGATATTGCGCCGGCCGACAAAGTCGCTACGCTGGCCGAGGCAACAGCACGAAGTATTTTTGATCAGGTTAAAAAATTTTCCAAACACGATTTGCACGAGCTGATCGTCAGCGGTGGTGGCATTAAGAATAGTTACTTGATGGAAAGATTGAAGTTTCATTTTCAAACCGCGACCATCCGCTCATCGGCTGAATTTGGAATTCCGGCCGAAGCCAAAGAAGCAATGTTATTTGCATTGTTGGCGAATGAATGTTTGACGGGCACGCCTGCAAATGTACCGGCTGTGAC
>JAIBAF010000003.1 GCA_019695335.1 bacterium | reverse complement strand
GGCGATAACATCAAGATCAATGTGGAATTGATCACGCCGATCGCGATGGAAGAAGGATTACGCTTCGCGATTCGTGAAGGTGGTAGAACTGTCGGCGCTGGCGTCGTAACTAAGATTATTAAGTAAGAATTGTTGCAGTATTGACGGGTATAGGGGAGTGGCTCAATTGGCAGAGCGGCGGTCTCCAAAACCGTAGGTTGCAGGTTCAAGTCCTGTCTCCCCTGCATTGAAAATGTTTACTAATAACATGCGAGAATTTTATGGCTAAAATCACTGAATTTTTCGGAAGCGTGCAAACGGAAATGAAAAAAGTTTCGTGGCCGACACGTGAAGAATTAACCGGTTCGACATGGGTTGTAATGATCTTATGGATCCTTTTGTCCATCTATATTTTTACGACAGATAATATTCTCCAGTACATTGTCAAACAGCTGCTTTTATAATACTGCAGTAAATGCAAGGAATGATAATGGAAAATTCTGAAAGCGTTTCAGAAAAAAAAGAAGAAACAAAAGACGTTCGTAGGCCTGACAATACGAAATGGTTTACATTACGCGTGTATTCTGGCCAGGAAGCAAAAATCAAAGAACATATTCTTAGTGAATTGGATATTGCCGGTCTCACCGATCAGGTATTTAGAATCTTGATTCCTTCCGAAACGGTTATTGAAATGAAAAACGGCCGAAAAAAAGAAAAAACTCGTTCGTTTCTTCCCGGATACATGATCGTTGAAATGGTGGATGATAAACGCGTCATGCATGTTATTTCGAATACTCCCGGTGTTGTTAATTTTGTAGGTCCAAAAAATCAGCCACAGGCTTTACGGCCGGATGAAGTAGACCGGATGCTGGGCAGAATGCATGAAAAGAAAGATTCTGAAGTTTACGACGTTCCTTTCAAAGTAGGAGACGCGGTTCGTATCATCGACGGACCGTTTACGGATTTTACTGGTTTCATCGATGAGATCAATTATGAAAAGAACAAGCTGAAAGTTATGGTCAGTATTTTCGGGCGATCCACGCCTGTTGAACTCGACTTTTTGCAAGTAAAAATCGAAGGTAATTAATCAATCATCAACTGAATAGGGAATCTAATGAAAAAAGTAGTTGCCCAAATTAAGTTGCAAATTCCGGCCGGAGCAGCCAATCCGCAACCTCCCGTAGGTCCTGCGCTTGGTCAGCACGGCGTAAACATTATGGAATTTTGCAAAGCGTTTAATGCTAAGACGCAAGATCAAAAAGGTATGATCATTCCGGTTATTATAACCGTGTTCTCTGATCGTACTTTTACATTTATCTTAAAGACTCCTCCGGCTGCCATTCTCGTGAAAAAGGCCATCAATCTTGAAAAAGGCTCTGCCCAGCCAAACCGTAATAAAGTTGGGAAAATCACACGGGCCAAAATTCGTGAAATTGCTCAAATCAAATTACCCGATTTGAATACAAAAAATATTGATTCAGCAATGCGTATGATTGAAGGCACGGCCAAAAGCTTAGGCGTCGAAGTCATCGATTAAGTTGTTAAACCATACCACCCATGGTGGGAGAATAATCACCGTATTTACAACGCGCGTGAAAATTCGTTACAAGGAGTATTATGAAAAAGAGAAGTAAACGTTTCCAAGGCATCGACAAGAAAGTCGATAAGAAGAAAGAGTATTCGATCGACGAAGCTTTTACTCTTATCAAAGAAACATCAAGTGCAAAATTCACTGAGTCGGTCGATGTTGCCGTTAACCTTGGGGTCGATCCGAAATATGCCGATCAGGCGTTACGCGGTACTGTTTTATTACCGCATGGCTCAGGTAAAACAGTGAAAGTTTTAGTTATTACTAAAACCAAAGACAAAGAAGCCAAAGAAGCAGGCGCTGATTTTGTCGGATTCGATGAGTATTTGCAAAAAATCAAAGATGGGTGGACGGATATCGACGTCATTATCGCGACCCCGGAAGCTATGATTGAATTGGGTAAATTAGGAAAAGTATTGGGACCTAAAGGTCTAATGCCTAATCCGAAAAGTGGAACGGTCACTCAAGACGTTACCAAAGCTATTGGTGAAGTTAAAGCCGGACGTGTGGAGTTCAGAGTAGATAAACAAGGAACGGTTCACGTTGCCATCGGGAAAGCAAATTTTGATGCCAAACAATTGGCCGATAATTTTAGAAGTTTCATGACAACGATTATGCGGATGAAACCGGCATCAGCCAAAGGTCAATATCTGAAGAGCGTTTTCGTATCTACAACTATGGGACCCGGCATCAAAGTCAACAGCCAGGAAGTTGGCGCTCTGACTATTCACTAATTAATCGAATTCATTAAAAGTTTATCGAATAGAGGCAGCAATGAAAAAAGAAAATAAAAACGAATTGATTGCCGAGCTTGCTGAGAAGTTGCAGAAAGCATCGGGAATCTATCTAACCGATTTTAGCGGAATCGATGTTAAGAAGATGGAAGACCTTCGCAACAAGTTCCGTGAAAACAAATCGGAATTTAAAGTTGTCAAAAACACACTGGCCAAAATTGCGCTGAATCGCGCCGGATACGATGGCGGTTTGGATAAATTTTTGGAAGGTCCGACCGGCATTGCGTTTGGTTATGAAGATCCGATCGCGCCGGCTAAAACTTTGTCTGAATTCCTTAAAGACAAGGAAAATGATAAGCTCAAACTGAAGATTTGTGTTATTGAAAAACAACTTTTTGAAGCATCAAAATTAGGTGATATAGCCAAGATGCCGACGAAGAAAGATTTGTTGGCGCAATTGATGGGCTTATTGAATTCGCCGATGCAGAATGTTGTCATGTTGCTCAATACACCGATGCAAAATCTGGTTGGAATATTGGAATCGTTAAAAAATCAAAAAGCAGCTTAATACTATTTATCATATTAACCGTTTATCGCCTTAATTTATCATTCGTATAAATGTTGCGAGTGACTGGCGATAACAAATCGAAGGAGTATCTCCCATGGCAGTTTCAAGAGAAGATGTGCTCGACTATTTGGCCAATGCCAATATGATCGAAATCGGCGAGCTCGTCAAAGACATTAAGAGTAAATTCGGCGTAGAAATCGCTGCACCGGTTGCGGTAGCTGCGGTTGGCGGCGGAGCGCCTGCAGGCGGTGGTACGGCTGCTGCAGCTGAAGAAAAAACAGAATTTACTGCAAAATTAACTAACGCAGGCGATAAGAAAATTCAGGTCATCAAAGTTCTTCGTGAATTGACTAACCTCGGCCTGAAAGAAGCGAAAGACCTCGTGGACGGCGCTCCGGCGGTTGTCAAAGAAGGTGTTTCAAAAGACGAAGCTGAGAAAATCAAAGCTAAATTTGCCGAAGTCGGTGCAACGATTGACATCGTATAATCCGGTTCGACACTCGTTCTTTGTTAATTGGTAGCATAGAGAAGGCGGTTCTGCACGAATCGCCTTCCTCTATTATAAAAATCCAGGCGAGAATATGGATTTTCGAATGTTCAAGTGCAGATGCCTTGCACTTAAATTAGTTCATTATCAATTTTTTTAAATCTAATTTAAAAAAAAGGCAGGTCCCTTTGAATACGAAAAAAGTGATCGAGCGTGTTAATTTCGCTAGAAACGCCAGTTCTCTCAAAATGCCTGATTTACTTGAGATCCAGATCGAATCATACCGCGAGTTCCTCCAACAAGATACTCTTTCCGAAAAACGCACTAATACCGGTTTACAATCTGTTTTTGTCAGTTCTTTTCCCGTTGAAGACGCGAAAGAACTCTTTAAGTTAGAATTCCTGAAGTATTTTGTTGAGCGTCCGAAATACGATGTCCGTGAATGTCAGGAACGTGGTGTTACTTATTCGGTACCACTTAAAGCAACTTTGCGCCTCTCGAGCAAAAAGTCGGTAGATGATAAGCATCCCGAACTCATCGAGCAGGACGTTTATTTAGGTAATTTGCCATACATTACTGACAAAGGTACGTTCGTTATCAATGGCGCCGAACGTGTAGTCGTCAGTCAATTACACCGTTCACCCGGAGTATTTTTTGATGAATCAATCCATCCGAACGGCACTAAAATGTTTTCGGCCCGCGTGATACCATTTCGCGGATCTTGGATTGAATTCACCACCGATGTTAATGATGTAATGTATGTTTTTATAGATCGTAAGAAAAAATTTCCTGTCACGACATTTTTAAGAGCACTCGGATATTCTTCAGATCGTGACATGTTGAAACTGTTTGGAGTCATTGATGAGGTTGAATTATCGCGTTCCGGTGATGCTATCATGGGACGTAAACTTGCATTAGATATTGTCAATGAAGAAACAGGCGAAATTATTGCCGAAAAAGAATCTGAAATTAATGATGAATTAGTAGCGAAGCTGAAGAAAAATAAAATCAAAAAAATTGATTTGATCAAAACGGAAGATGTTATTCCGGAAGTGATCGCTAATACCATTCGTAAAGATATCACAAAGAGCGAACAAGAAGCTCTGGAACAAATTTATCGTCAGTTGCGCTCGGGTGATGCTCCGGATCTGGAGACTGCACGCGGTCTGCTTGAACGTCAGTTCTTTAATGCCAAGCGTTATGACTTGGGAGATGTCGGCCGTAATCGTATTAATAAAAAATTGGGCTTGAATATACCGGAAGCTGTGACAGTCCTGACTAAAGACGATATTGTTGCGATCATCAAAGCTTTGATCGAGCTTCGCAACGGCACTCGTTCTACCGATGATATCGACCATCTTGGAAATCGCCGTGTGAAAACGGTCGGAGAACAACTGGCTTCACAATTCAGCGTTGCGTTGTCAAGAATGACACGTACGATCAAAGAACGTATGAATTTGCGTGATAATGAGAATTTAACGCCACAGGATCTGGTGAACGCCAGAACGATTTCCAGCGTAATCAATACGTTTTTTGGTACGAGCCAGTTATCCCAATTCATGGATCAAACCAATCCGTTGTCAGAATTGACACACAAGCGTCGTCTTTCTGCTCTCGGACCCGGCGGTCTTACGCGTGAACGTGCCGGATTCGAAGTTCGTGACGTACACTATACACATTACGGACGTCTTTGCCCGGTTGAAACACCGGAAGGACCGAATATCGGTTTGATTTCATCGTTATGTCTATTCGCACGCATCAACCGTTACGGATTTATCGAAACGCCTTATAAAAAAGTCACGAATTCAAAGGTTCAACCCGGTGTTGAATTTTTGACAGCAGGGGACGAAGACGATAAAATCATTGCGCAAGCAAATGAACAGTACGATAAAAAAGGAAATTACTTAAACGAATTTGTCAAATCGCGCCAAAAAGGTGATTTCCCGATTGTGCCTCCGGATGAAGTGGACTATATGGATGTTTCACCGGCACAAATCGTAAGTCCCGCCGCCGCATTGATTCCATTCTTGGAACACGATGATGCGAACCGCGCGCTGATGGGTTCCAACATGCAACGTCAGGCTGTTCCGTTGCTGATGCCGGAAGCGCCGCTTGTAGGAACAGGATTGGAACGTATTGTTGCTGTTGATTCGCGTGCCGTCTTGATTTCAGAAATCGATGGCGTAGTCGAAGATGTTTCAGCCAACGAGATTACAATTCGTAAAAAAGGAAATGTTAAGAAACAGAAATCGGAAGTGTCCGATACGGTCACTTATCGATTGATGAAATTTTTCAGAACGAATCAGGACACATGTATCAATCAGCGTCCGATAGTTCGTATCGGCGACGAAGTAAAAGCAGGACAAATCATTGCCGATGGTTGTGCGACTGAACGTGGTGATTTAGCGCTCGGTCGTAACGTGCTTGTAGCTTTCATGCCGTGGCGTGGGTATAACTTTGAGGACGCGATCATTCTGAGTGAAAAATTGATTAAAGAAGACCTTTTCACGTCAATTCATATTGAAGAATATGAAATTCAAGTTCGCGATACCAAACGCGGTGAAGAGGAATTGACCCGTGAAATTCCGAACGTTAGTGAAGATGCTACCAAAGATCTGGATGAAAACGGTATCATTCGTGTCGGAGCTGAAGTGCAAGCAGGTGATATTCTCGTTGGTAAAGTTACTCCTAAAGGTGAAACCGATCCAACGCCGGAAGAAAAACTCCTGAAAGCAATCTTCGGTGATAAAGCCGGCGATGTAAAGGATGCGTCTTTGAAAGCACCTCCGGGCATGAAAGGAATTGTCGTTTCGACAAAACTTTTCAGCCGCAAGAAAAAGGATTCGGAATCCAAGAAAGAAGATAAAAAGAAATTGGAAGAGCTTGAGAACGAATACAAGAAACAAGTTCGCCGGCTTAAATCCAATTTACGCGACGAATTAACCAAACTTTTGGTTGGCAAAGTATCGGCAGGAGTTTCTTACACGGACGGTTCTGAGTTCCTCAAAAAAGGAAAGAAATTCACTGAAGACAGCTTTAAAAATCTTGATCCTTCGGAAATCAATCTGCAGGAAAGCAAGTGGAGCGACGACGAAGAAACAAATGAAATGGCTAATTTCCTCTTTGATAACTTCGAACGTAATATGGAAGAAGTAGAAACTGAATACAATTCAGAAAAATACAAACTCCAGGTCGGTGATGAGTTACCCCCGGGAATCGTTCAGTTAGCTAAAGTTCAAGTTGCCAAAAAACGTAAGATTTCGGTCGGCGATAAAATGGCCGGACGCCACGGTAACAAAGGCGTCGTTTCCAAAATCGTTCCGGAAGAAGATATGCCTTTTCTCAGCAACGGAATGCCGGTTCAAGTCATTCTTAATCCATTGGGCGTGCCTTCGCGTATGAATCTTGGCCAGATCTTCGAAACATCACTTGGTTGGGCTGGAAAAATTCTCGGCAAACATTATGAGACAAATGTGTTTGACGGAGCCAAAATCGAGGATGTTAAAAACGAACTTCGTGGAGCAGGATTGCCTGAGCACGGCAAAGTTTGGCTGACAGACGGACGTACCGGTGAAAAATTCGATCAAGAAGTCATGGTAGGTTATATCTACATTATGAAACTGAACCACTTGGTCGATGATAAGATTCACGCCCGGTCGATCGGACCTTATTCGCTGATTACGCAGCAGCCGTTGGGCGGTAAAGCGCAATTCGGAGGCCAGCGTTTTGGTGAAATGGAAGTGTGGGCGCTTGAAGCGTACGGCGCCGCTCACACCTTACAAGAAATCCTGACGTATAAGTCGGATGACGTTACGGGACGTGCGAAAGTATACGAATCCATTGTTAAAGGCGACAATTTGCCTGAGGCTGGAATTCCGGAATCTTTCAACGTACTTGTTCGTGAATTGCAAGGACTTGGTCTTGAAGTGAAAATCGAGTGATTTTCACCAACCGTCAACTAATTTAAAATTTAATAATACTTCCGCCTAAGGAGGTTTACAGTGACATCATCGTATTTATCGAATACCAGTTTAGCAAAAAACTTTTCCAGTATTACCATCGGAATTTCTTCCCCGGACGCAATTCTTAGCCGTTCGTACGGAGAAGTGACAAAGGCCGAAACGATTAATTACCGCAGTTTTAAACCGGAAAAAGACGGTTTGTTTTGCGAAAAGATTTTCGGTCCCGTCAAAGATTGGGAATGCCATTGTGGAAAGTACAAACGCATCCGTTATAAAGGTATTATTTGTGACCGTTGCGGCGTCGAAGTGACGTTGAAAGCGGTGCGCCGCGAACGGATGGGGCACATTGCTTTAGCCGTGCCCGTTGTTCATATTTGGTTTTTCCGCTCGTTGCCATCAAAAATCGGCAGCTTGCTGGGATTGAGCATTAAGCAATTAGACAAAATAATTTATTACGAAAATTATGTTGTGGTTCAGCCCGGCAAGAGTGGATTGAAATACAAAGACATTATTCCGGAAGAAGAATTATACCGTATCAAAGAAGAATTAGGCGTTGAAAATGAATTGTTGCCTAACACCGATCCGGACAAATTTATTGCATTGATCGGTGGAGAAGCCGTCAAAGAATTGCTCAAACGTTGCGATGTCGAACAGATGTCGATCGACGCCCGTAGAATTCTTCGCGATCCTTCAACTTCTATGCAAAAACGTACGGACGTTCTGAAACAACTCCGTGTTGCGGACGCATTTCGCAATCGCGAAGGTGATACCTACAACATGCCGGAATGGATGGTACTTGATGTGATTCCGGTTATTCCGCCTGAATTACGTCCCTTAGTGCCTTTGGAAGGCGGGCGTTTCGCTACCAGCGATCTTAATGATTTGTATCGCCGTGTGATCATTCGTAATAATCGGCTTCGCAAATTAATCGAGATCAAAGCGCCTGAAGTGATTTTGCGTAATGAAAAACGCATGTTGCAGGAAGCGGTCGACTCCTTATTTGACAATTCAAGGAAAACAGCCGCTGTACGCAGCGACAGCAATCGTCCTCTGAAATCGTTATCAGATATGCTCAAAGGTAAACAAGGACGTTTTCGTCAAAACCTTTTGGGTAAACGTGTAGATTATTCCGGCCGTTCAGTGATTGTTGTTGGTCCGGAATTAAAACTTCATGAATGCGGATTACCAAAAGAAATGGCCGTTGAGTTATTCAAGCCGTTTATTATCCGCAAATTGGTTGAACGCGGTTACGTCAAGACGGTCAAGAGTGCAAAACGCATGGTGGACAAACACGGACCGGAAGTTTGGGAAATCCTTGAAAAGATTGTTGAAGATCATCCGGTCATGCTCAATCGCGCTCCTACGTTGCACCGTCTGGGTATCCAGGCATTCCAGCCTGTCTTAATTGAAGGCCGTGCCATTCAAGTGCATCCGTTAGTTTGTGCCGCATTCAATGCTGACTTTGACGGCGATCAGATGGCCGTTCACATTCCATTGTCATATGAGGCTCAAATTGAAACCCGGTTGCTGATGCTCTCAAGCCATAACGTTATTCAGCCTTCCAGCGGTCGTCCAATTGCGATACCGTCACAGGATATTGTGTTGGGATGTTATTACCTTACCAAAGAGAAAAAAGGTGGCTTGGCTGAAGGAAGTAAATTTGCTTCCATCGAACAAGTACGTATGGCATTCGATGCCGGTTCGGTTGAACTTCATTCAAAGATCAAATTGCGTATCGAAGATCCGAATGCTAACAGTAAGAAACCGGTTTTTAAATATATCGATACGAGTGTCGGCCGAGCCATTTTTAACGAAATCGTTCCGAAGGGAATGGGGTATTTGAATGAATTACTTACCAAGAAAAAGATGGAAGAGATCGTTTCCAAGATGCATTCGATAATTGGAAATCTCAAAACCGTTGAATTTCTTGATAATTTAAAAATGCTCGGGTTCACATTTGCTATGCGATCAGGTTCATCCATCGGTATTGACGATGTATTGTCACCTCCGAATAAAGAAGACGTTCTCAAAGAAGCCAAACAACAAGTCGAAAAAGTTCAAAAAACTTATCGAATGGGCTTGATGACGGACGGTGAACGTTACAATAAAATTATCGATATCTGGACGCATGCATCGAATGATGTTGCAGCGGCCATGTATAAAGCGATTACAGTCTCCCGCGACGGTTTTAATCCCATTTTCATGATGATGGATTCCGGCGCTCGTGGATCCCGTGATCAGATCAAACAGCTTGGTGGTATGCGCGGTCTGATGTCGAAACCGCAAAAATCAATGACAGGCCAAGTCGGAGAAATTATCGAACACCCGATTACTTCTAGTTTCAAAGAAGGCCTTTCGGTGTGGGAGTATTTCATTTCAACCCACGGCGCGCGTAAAGGTCTGGCCGATACGGCTTTGAAAACGGCTGATGCCGGTTATTTGACTCGTCGATTAGTGGACGTTGCACAGGACGTTATCATCACTGAGGTTGATTGCGGTACTATTTTAGGCGTCAGTACAAGTGCAATCAAAGAAGGTGAAGAAATTAAGGAGTCGTTGGGTGAACGATGTTTAGGTCGTGTAGCTGCCGACGACGTTGTCGATCCTTCTTCCGGAGACGTTGTGATCGAAGCAGGAGAGTTGGTCGATGAAGATAAAGCCGAGATGTTATCCAATTCTGCTATTGAAACTGTTGTTATTCGTTCCGTATTAACATGTGAATCCAAACGCGGAGTATGTTCGAAATGCTACGGACGTAATCTTGCAACCGGAACAATAGTTGATATGGGTGAGGCCGTCGGTGTTATGGCAGCGCAATCAATCGGTGAACCTGGAACTCAGTTAACTTTGCGTACCTTTCACATCGGTGGCGTTGCTTCACGTATTGGTGAACAACCGCAGGCATTGGCCAAATCAAACGGCAAGATCACATTCGGACAGGGAATCAAATTCCTTGAAAGAAAATCAGATAACTCGCGTATTTGTTTGAGTCGTAACGCACGTATTGAATTGCACGAAGACGGACGATTGGTTTATGCATACAAAGTTCCTTACGGTGCGACTGTGGCTGTTCGTGACAGTCAGACTGTGAAAAAAGATGATCTCATCATGACATGGGATCCGTACAATACGCCAATAATTGCTGAAAATGATGGCGTGGTGCAATTTGAAGGAATCAAAGAAGGTGTGACCTGCCGTGAAGAAGCCGATGAAGCAACCGGTATGAAGCACTTAGTGATTATTGATTCCCGCGATAAAAAAATTACTCCAACACTCGTCCTGAAGAAAGGCAGAGAAACGCTGGAATCACACATTCTTCCGACCCGTGCGTATCTTGTGGTGAAGGATGGTGACGATGTAGTTTCAGGAGATCCGATTGCGAAAATTCCACGAGAGATGTCCAAAACTAAAGATATTACCGGCGGTCTACCGCGTGTGCAAGAATTGTTTGAAGCCCGCAGGCCGCGTGATTCCGCCATCGTCAGTGAAATCGACGGCTATATAAAGGTCGGTAAGATCTCTCGCGGATATCGTGAAGTAAGCGTTGAAGGAAAAGAAGGCGAAGCGAAATCTTATAAAATTCCGTTTGGAAAACACCTTATTGTTCATGATGGCGATTACGTGTACGCCGGTGAACAATTGTGTGACGGTTCGGTCGCTCCACACGATATTCTTCGCATCAAAGGTCCTTCGGAAGTACAGCGTTATCTTGTCAACGAAATTCAGGAAGTGTACCGTACGCAAGGCGTTAAAATCAACGATAAGCACATTGAGATTATCGTTCGACAGATGCTGCAACGTGTTCGCATTCTGGATCCGGGCGATACGATTTTCTTACAAGATGATCAGGTTGATCGTTTAAGATTTTTAGACGAAAACCAGAAGATTCGTGAAAAAGTCGTTATTACCAATAAAGGGGACTCAAGCCTAAAAGATGGCCAGATTCTCACTAAGGCCGAGTTGGATAAGATTCTCAAGAAATATGAGAAGAAAAAGGGGCCGGAATTCAGAGAAGCAATGCCGGCGACTGCTGAACCGCTGTTATTGGGAATTACGCAAGCTTCATTGAGTACTGAAAGTTTCATATCAGCTGCTTCTTTCCAAGAAACGACTAAAGTTTTGGCTGATGCTGCAATTAGTTGCAAAACTGACTATTTGCTAGGTCTGAAAGAGAACGTGATCATGGGACGTCTTATACCTGCTGGAACAGGATTAAAACAGTATCAAGACATCCGTGTTACTTCAAAAACTTTAGCCGAAGAAGGAAAAAATGGAAACGGATCCAAGCGATCCAAGAAAGAAGTCGCCAAATAGATTAGTGAAATAAAGTACGTTTTAACGAAAAGTGATGTTCAAATCATAGGTTTTGGGCATCACTTTTTTATTTAGTTAATTTAATTATTTGTTTTTTATTATTTTACAGTACACACTTTTTTAAAAAAATACTTGTTTTCAAGAGGAAAATAATTTATAATAACTGCCTTTTATAAGGTATTGTCATTAACCTTTTGTTTATTTTAAAGTAATAGGTAAACAAGCCTAGAGTTAGGCATATCTTGCAACCAAATGGAAGGAAAGTAATAGTGAGTCAAAGAGTAAAAAACACGTTGAAAGTCTCTGTTTCTATTGTTTTTAGTTTGTTAGGTGTGTTTTTGGTAACTTCGTTGATAACCGGATACATTGGAGGTGATTCAGTTATCGACCAGCAACGTAAAGAAATCGAAAAATTGCGTGATGAAAATCGTCAATTGAAGATTGATAATTCAATATTGCAGAAGTATAAATCTGAGGTTGACGAAATCGATCAGAGAATTGCTAATTTGAAAAGTAATGGATTTTTACCTGATAAGCTTTTGATTCGTTATATTCAGCGAAAATCCCGTGAAATGAACATTAGCGATGATTTTGTTATTAATGTTTTGAAAACTGAAAGCTCATTATGGCAATTCACGGATGGGGCGCTTGGGGAAGTTGGCGGTTATCAGATATTGCCCAGCACTTTGGCGCATTATCTGAGAATATTTGGAGTTGATGAAAGCCAAATTAATATTGAAGATTATCGGGACCTCAAGACTAATACCGAATGGGCTTACGTATTATTTTTAGATATGCGTCAAAAGAAGAAACGTCTGGAATGGAAGGATTGGAATACTGGATTTCAATCTGTTGCACAAAAGTAAGAAATAAGAAAAAATTAAAAACCTGTTAGAGTAGAATCTAACAGGTTTTTTTATTTCTATGTCAGGCGAATTATGGTTTACATAATATATATTATATATCAATTGACGGTATAGGCTATTTGCCAAGTTGTGCCTTTAAAGCTGCGAGTTCTGAATCAACATTGGAGTCTGAAGTTAGTTTTTTAAATTCATCATCTAACGATGTCGATTCACCGGCAAGTTCTGAATGAGCATCGGCCTCGGCTTCAACATCTTCAACTTTCTTCTCAAATTTGTCAAAATTCGCAAAAGCATTTCCACCAACGCCGCTCATTTGTTGAGCAATCATTTTCTTGGCTTTTGCGGCCTGATGACGTGCTATTAAGGTATTTTGTCGAACGCGGGCCTCGTCAAGCTTGGCTTTTAATTGTGTCAATTGAAGTTTCATTTGTTCAGCCGTTTTAGTGGCCTCAGCCAATGTCGATTCCAATGAGTTGGCAGCTGTCATATACGATTGCTTCTTAGTTAATGCCTGACCTGCCAAGTCGTCCCGGCCGGCATTAACAGCTTGAATGGCCTTATTTTGCCATTCATCGGCTGATTTTTTGTTTTCATTATACTGTTTTTCCAATCTCTTTTGATTCGCTATAGCCGAGCCAACAGCCGTTGTTGCCTTATTGACGGCTTCTTCCATTTCAATGACCATTTGTTTAATCATCTTTTCCGGATCTTCGGCTTTATCCAGAAAATCATTAATATTTGCTTTCATAATGTCTGTCATACGTGCGAAGATGCCCATATTTACCTCCGTGAATTTAGGTTAAATGTAATTTTATATATTTTAATGATTTAACTCAAATTAGTAACTGTATCTTGTATTAAATAATCAACTACTGCGTGTAAATTTTTGCCGCTTTGTTCAAATACTTTAAGTTGTCTATCGGCACTACTGCCTTCATCAAGTATCTTATAAATATAATTGATCTCATTCCGGCTCCCCAATTCATCAACAGATTCATCGATTAACCTTATAAGCTCGTAAATCAGATCTTTAACGTGAACTTCTTCTTGCTTACCAAAATCGACTAGTTTGCCATTCAAACCATATCGGCTCGCCCTCCATTTGTTTTCTGATATTAAAGCATTGGAATAATTTCTCCAACTAAGGTTTTGCTTATACAATTTGTGATACAACGTATGCATCAGTGCCTGTACTAACGCAGCGATGGCTATTGTTTCATCCGCACGAGTTGGTAAATCACAAACGCGAATTTCTAATGTACCAAAACTTGGATGAGGCCTGGCATCCCACCAAATTTTCTTGCGGTTGTCAATACAATTCGTTTTGAGTAATAAATTTACATAATTATCGAATTCAGACCAGGATTCAAAATATGGAGGAAGATCTGTTCGTGGAAATCTCTTAAAAATCTTTGTTCTTATTGACTTTAAACCAGTATTCCGCCCTATCCAAAATGGTGAACTTGTTGACAAGGCCAAAATATGTGGTAAAAAGTATCGAATTTGATTTAGAATAGCAATGCATGATTCATTATCGGGCATTCCGATATGAATGTGCAAGCCAAAAATCAGGTTAGCCCTGGCTAAATCCTGCATATTTTCAACTATTTGCTTATAATGCTCATGTTCACTGATTTCCTGTGTTTTCCAATCGCTGAATGGATGTGTGCTTGCTGCCACAATCTTCAACCCCCTTTTTTCGGCCAGTTTTGACAGCGTGCTCCGGAGTTTTACCACATCCTTTTTTGCCTCTTGAATTGTGTGGCAGATGTGAGTCCCTGCTTCCACGACTGATTGGTGCATTTCCATTTTGATTTGCTCAGCCAAAATCATCTTACCTTCCTCGAGTAGCTGGGTACTTACATGTGAACGTAATTCTTTTGTCTGAGCATCAACTATTTGATATTCTTCTTCAATGCCGAGCGTAAAAGAGTGTTTATCGGGCATTGCGTTTCCCTTTTTTACGATTTGATACTTTTTTGTTTTTAGAGCGTTTAAATACTTTATTTTTAATTTTGTTAGATGATTTGGTTTTAAGTGTTACTTTAGCGCTGATTCGAGATTTTTTTGTTGCTATTCTTTCAATCACAAATGTGGGAGTAGTTCCACCACCGGCTGTTACATTCGCTAAAGATGAGGAAGATAAACGAGTCAAAAGACCTTCAGTTTTTGATCCAAACACATACGGATCCAAGTCTACAACCATATTGACGTACTTGATAGAATGGTTGTCAACAATTGGGAATGCAGCTCGGGGAATTTTTACTATTTCTTGAACCACATAAGGTTCGCCATTTACTGCGTCATTGATAATTTGATTCCACTCAGTTTCATTCGTTTCTTTTCCGAGATATACCCCTTTTCCACCATATTCGTCATTAGGTTTAATCACAAATTGATTTTTGTTAATAGAGATGTAATTCACTAAATCAATTTTTCTCCCATTGAAAATCGTATTCTCATTACAAATCAATCGCGTCCAAGGTATATGTTTAGCAATAACAGAAAGTTCATCAGAATTAAATAAGTTCCGATTTTGTTCATGAGTCAAGACTGCAAATAAAGATTTCTTGTGGACAAGTTTTGCACGAAATGGATTAATCATACAAACATCGTGATTACGATAGGCATCGACCAATGCCTTGGTTTCATCGGGCTTTTCAACACAATCATTGGTAAGAATTCGTTTATACACCAAATCAATGGCAGTGCCGTTGTGTTTCAATCGACCATTTGAATACTCTAAATCCCTTGGATCGGCGATAACACAGTTCAAGCCTTTACTTTCAAAAAATTCTTTGAATAGTTCAAACTCAGTATAAGTCGGTACTTCTCTCCAATCGACGATCGCTATAGTCGGTTTTTTAGATTTATTATTTCCGCGATATTCGTTATAGGTTTTTAATAGCCCGTCAAGTAATGTCTGTCGGATTTTGAATTTATGTACCCTGAAGCGTTTCTTAAAATCTTGGACAAATGGCAACCGGCTATAAACATCGGCTGCAATTTCAGAATAAGCAATCCCCGCAGGACATTCCGCGTTCAATTCGACAAAACAAAACTCTTCATCACTCAAAAAAGAATCCCATCGTGCCGTTATAGAGAGCCGATCATATCCGGGGTGGATCATAACCAACGATCGTTCTTTATCGATCAATCCTGCTTGACGCAAATATTTTTCATCAGAGAGAGCGGCTTGCTTGAATTTAGTAACGGCATTTCTCAGTATCTTGCAAACGTGACGAATATACTGGTATTGCTCGATGCTGACAAAGTTCGGCCGTAAAAAATTGAACATGGAACGACCACCGAAAGTCAATTTTCTCTTTTCACAATCTTTGGAAAACTGTTGATAAATTTCCGGAATGGATTGCGCGTACGTCTCTAAACTGCTATTATAAAAACGGATTGCTTCAGGGATATTGGTGGTCATGCTTTTGATTTCTTTTTTACTTTGGACGTCTTTGAAGGCGTCGAATGATCCAATCCTTTAAGAAATTCAGACCAGCGATACTGATTGACTTCCCTGCTTTTGTCTAATACTCTTTCTATGGCCATTGCTGTGACTTTGCTTAGTACCCACTCAAAATTAGGCGGTGTAACCGAATGATAATCACAATCTGGGGCAGGATTCATATAGTCAATGGCGTAAGGGACTCCATTCCGGACAGCAAATTCAAGGGTATTTATATCATATCCAAGGGCTTTGCACAAATCAATGCAAAATTGAGTAATTTGTTTCTCCATCTTTGGAGCCAATGGTTTTGGATTTTTTACGTAGCGTTCATGAGGTTCGGCGCCGGGATCATATTGCATAATTCGGACATCTTTTTTTCCGATACAGTAGCAACGATAATATTCTTCGAATTCTATTCCTTCTTGTAACACCATGCACAGACTTTCAGTCAAGTCGTATTTTTCAAAAAAGTCTTTGGGTGAAGTTACTTTATAAACGTGTCTCCAACCACCGCCATCAAAGGGTTTTAGAAAAGCCGGAAAACCAACGTATTCAAACAATTGATCCCACGGCAGCGGGTAAACTAAATTACGAAACGATTGATCCGTCGTATTAGGCGGATGTGAATGATGCGGCAATATGACTGTCTTGGGGACAGGAATTCCCATTTTTTCAGCCAGGGAATAATTAAAAAATTTATCATCCGCTGACCACCAAAATGGATTATTGATGACTTCGGTACCATTGAGCATCGCATTTTTCAAGAATGCGCGATAATAAGCTACTTCGTGAGAAATTCGATCGATGATTAGTTTATAGCCGGTTGGTTCAGCCATCTTAGTTCCGCTCAGCATGATAAAGTCCGCTTCGATATTTAATTTTTTTTCCGCAGCTATTTTGTTAATATTGGCAACCAACGCATCCGGAAACGTAGTCTCCATTCCTCTCAAAACTCCAATTTTCAATTTTTTGCTCATACAACAGTATCCTCATATTTTATCGGTAATGTAATTGTAAAAAGATTCCGAATCGTTAAAAATTTTTTGAGCATCATGCACGTCAGCCACGTCATTGTCAGTTTGAATTTTTTTTACGATAGTAAGTAGTAGTTCATAATAGCGTATCGGAATGATGTTATTATCGATGTAGTTCTGTTTGAAAATCAGGATTGAATCGGACGTTTTTTCGGGTTCAGTATGATTTTTTTTCAGAAAAGCACGCAATGTAAAAAAAACGCTATGGTAGCAACTTAGAATTGCATCCTCAAAGCGTTCTGCCTGAATATGTAATTCCGCATGACCTAGGGTTTCATCGGCTTTTTGTAATAAAACCCCGGTTCTGTATCGGTCATCGATCTGCATGGCTGACTGAAGAAAAAAATAGTATTGGATAATTTTGATATGCAAAAAAATATAGATAACTCATTACTGATATGCAAGCCAAACAGGACTTAGAACAATTGACAAAAAATATTTGATTTTTCATTTCGATTCGTCTATATTTGACCCGCATTTTTAAGAACACGAATATCGCCACAATAGCTCAGCGGTAGAGCAGCTGTTTCGTAAACAGCAGGTCGCAGGTTCAAATCCCGCTTGTGGCTCACTTTTAAATATTAAAGCATCGTTTTTCAGCGATGCTTTTTTGTTTTGGTTCTAAGTTATCTAAGAATTCCGGCAGATTGGCAGAGGTGCAGATTATAAAACCGTAACTCCCCCATCGATAGAAAAGACTTGACCGGTTATATAATCAGATGAATGTGCGAGAAAAATAATCATGTCGGTAATATCGGACGGTTTGCCATATTTTTTAAGTGGTATTCGTTCAATGGAAGGCTGATGATCGATACCGGTTTCCTCATTTGGAATAATAATCGTACCTGGAGCTACAGCATTGACGCGGATATCAGGTGCAAGCGCTTTGGCCATGGATTTAGTCAACATGATCACTCCCGCTTTGGACACGTTATAAGGAATATGCTGGGTCCACGCTAAGTATCCTCCCAATGATGCTAAATTAATGATATGGCCGGATTTCTGTTTAAGCATGATTTTCGCAGCTTCTTGCGCGCACAAAAAGGTACCTTTCAAATTGATATCGATAACTTGGTCCCATACTTCTTCAGGCGTTTTCTCCAACACAAAGGCTTTAGGGAAGATTGCTGCATTATTGACCAACAAATCTAAACGCCCAAATTTTGTATATAATGACCGAAACATTTTTTGAACCTGCAGCTTTTTTGAGACATCCGCTTTAATACAAATACATTTACGACCGAGAGAATGAATTTCATCAACGGCCTTCTTAGCACCACTATCGGCTGAATTATAATTAATAACGATATCGAATCCATTTTTAGCTAAGGCAACGGCTATTTTCCTTCCTAATCGCCTTCCCGAGCCCGTTACAAGCGCAACAGGATAATTGGGATATTTTAATTTCATATAGTTATCAATTTTGTTAAAGGTGAAATTTATAGTGTAGTATAGCTAACTTAAGGAAAAAATAAAAAGCGAGCTATAGACTCGCTTTTTATTTGAAATTATTTTATGACTTATTGTTTTAACTTGACATATTCAACTTTGCACTGGGCCGTATCGTTGTCATCATTCATAAAAAATATTCCAACACCGGCCGTTTCAGGAAATTCAGTTTCCACGTTCGCTATTTCAATCCAATCTCCGTCTATTGTGCTGTAATATGCCGTAAATGTATAACCTTTTCGTTCTAATTTAAAATAGACCGGCGTTTTTAAATGTTCAATTCTTTTTTCGGTTTGCGGTAAAGTAATATCGTTAGCATAACCGTTTAAATAAACATATTCGCCGTGGTATTCAACATACGTTCTCACATATTGCTTGCCGTTCAATGCATATAAACCCACACCAAAACTATAGTATTTAGCCCAATCATAACGGAATTTAGTTTCAATGGAAAAATCTCCTGTTACATTAGGATACTCTAAACGTGGAGCTTTTTTATTACCCTCTTCAGGTTTGAAATTTTCGTAACCGGCAACTGTCGCGGTCAAGTTTTCTCCTAAGAACGAACTCTTCGAGTTACCGTCTTGATCAATCCATTTAAAGTTGCCAAGAGATTTATTTTTAAAATCTGTCTGGTTTCCATTGCCTGAAACGGTCGTCATCATTTCCTTTTTCTCGCTCTTACTTTCGGTTTGAACCGCTTGGTCTTCGTTTTGTTCTTCGGATTTTGTCTCGACACCGGATTCTTCGTCATTATCCGAAGATTCGGCTATTTCATCGTTACCTTCTTCGGCTTTGATGATTACGACATCCGGATCATTCGTCATTCCCATGAGCATTTTGGTTGCGCTCATGGCGCTGGATTTTGCTTTATCTAATTTTTTCTGTCCGGCATAATCTTTGTCAATGGCTTCAATTGGTAATAGAGCTAAAGCATAAAAATATTTTGTCGCTGGATCCTGCCACGTTGCATGAATACGCATAGAGGCTAAGGCCGGTTTGATGTCTTTGTTTTTGTATTTATTTTTGAGCATTTTTTCAATGCCCTTCATCGCTTTGCTTTCGGCTTTTTCTTTTGCTTTATCGAGTTTATCATTTTTTGCAACACCTACGGCTACGAAATTTTCAGCGGCAAATGTACCGGGGTTGTTTACCCAATCGGGTTTTTGAGCCAAAAGGCTTCCCGCAATTACAAGAGATAATAACACCATTCTCATAAGGCTGCACTCCTCTCACTTAAGTTTTATTGAGAACGCGCATGTATCATTATTTAAAAAATGAGGTAAACGACGACAATAGCGCTTCGGCTTCTTGCGGCGTACGTGCCTCTACAATCGTTCGAAGGATGGGCTCAGTATTCGATTTTCTAAAATGAATCCATGAATGGTCGTAAATCAGTTTGACTCCGTCAGTTTTATCTACTTTTTGAGCATTATTTTTATGCGTAATTCGCTGCAAAACTTCGTCAGCGTTAACTTTACTTAATTCAATTTTTGTTTTGATCATTGCGTACTGAGGTAATGTTTGCTTCAGTTCACTAACTTTTTTTCCTGTGGAACAGAGATGCTGTAATATGAGAGCAATTCCCGTTGCCGCGTCACGTCCGAAATGGATTTCGGGCAAAATAACCCCTCCATTGCCTTCTCCTCCGATGACGGCATTCTTTTCTTGCATTTTAGTAGAAACATTGATCTCGCCAATTTTAGTACGAAATACGGTACTACCATATTTTTGTGCGATATCATCAATGACCATGCTAGTGGAAGCATTGATAACTACAGAACCGGATTGTTTCGACAATATAAAATCGGTTGCTAATGCCAATGTATATTCCTCTCCGATAGGCTGACCATTTTCATCTACAATTGCCAGCCGGTCAACATCAGGATCGACGGCCAATCCTATATCCGCTTTGAACTCAAGAACAGCATTGGATAATTGGCCGAGATTTTCGACGACCGGTTCCGGGTTTCTTGGAAAAATTCCGTGTGGCTCTTCATTTAAAATTACAACATCGCATCCCAGTTCCTGCAGAAGTTTAGGAATAAAAATTCCACCGGCTCCATTGACGCAATCAACGGCAACTTTAAATTTGCGATCTTTTATCTGTGTGACATTTAAATACTCCAGTTCAAGTATTTGATCGATATGATTTTGAATCGCGTAATCATAATATTCAATTTTTCCAAGCCGGTCCCAATGTTGATACAGTATATTCTCTTTCAAAGCCAATTCAATAACTTCATTGCCCTGAGCTTGATCGAGGAAGAGTCCTTTAGGACCGATCAGTTTTAAGGCGTTCCAGTTTACCGGATTATGACTGGCTGTAATAGCAATTCCACCATAAGCTTTAAGGTTTTTTACGGCAATTTCAGTGGTAGGCGTTGAAACAATTCCGATATCGATAACACGGCAACCGGTTGCCAATAATCCGGCGACGACCGCCATGCGTACCATTTCGCCACTGACCCGTGAATCACGACCGATTACAATTTTTCCGCCGTTTGCCCATGTTCCAAACGCCGAAGCATACTTTGTTATTATTTCGGGAGTGAGGCCTTCGCCGACAATTCCGCGGATTCCTGAAACACTAATCATAAGGTTAGATTCAGGAACAGCATGAATGGGTTCTTGCTGTCTAGCAACAGTATTTTTCTTGGTTATGAGTTTTTTTACGCGACCTTTTGAAGAGATTTTTACAACAGCTGAATCTTTTGTCGTGTGGGCTTTTGTTTTTTCGATTTTATTTTTTTTAGTTTTCATAATAATTGTTTCAGTAACTATTTCACTAGCTCAAATAATTTATTCAAAGCTTCTTTCAGCTTATCGACTTCTTTTCCTCCGGCCGTTGCCAGATGTGGACGTCCCCCGCCGCTTCCACCGGCTATTTTGGCAATTTCTTTGATTAAGTTACCGGCGTTCAAATTTTTCGATTTGATCAGATCGTCAGTAACTACACACACGAAAGCAATATTTCCGTTGTTTGATGCGGCTAGAACCCCCACGCCGGATTTCAGTTTTTCACGAAGACTGTCTCCCATCGATTTAAGTTCAACCCCTTGCGGCAAATCGACTTTCTCTGAGACGACTTTGAAACCGTTGATTTCGCGTGCATTTTTGATCAAAGTATCGATCTCCAATGCCGCTATTTTTAGATTCACTTGTCCTAATTCTTTTTCAAGATTTTTTCGTTCGGTAATCAAATGGCCTACGCGATCAATAATCTCATTCGATTTACAGGTCAGTAAAGCTTGCAATTTGTCAGAAATTTCTAAAGCCTCATGGATCATTTTTTCTGCTAATTCTCCGGTCACCGCCTCAATTCGGCGTACTCCCGATGCAATACTTGATTCGGATATTATTTTGAAAAAGCCTATAAAACCGGTTGATGGCACATGGGTTCCACCACAGAATTCTTTACTAAATTCCCCAAATTGTACGACATTAACCCATTCGCCATATTTATCGCCGAAAAATGATAACGCTCCCATTTGTTTGGCTTGACTAATCGGAATATTCCGATGATGCTGTAACGGGATGTTTTCACGAATTTTTTGATTAACAATTCGCTCAATCTGCTCGATTTGTTCGACCGAAAGCTTTTCAAAATGTGAAAAGTCAAACCGCAAGCGGCTAGGTTCGACAACGCTTCCGGCTTGGTGCACATGATCTCCCAATACAGAGCGCAACGCTGCGTGTAAAAGATGCGTCGCCGAATGGTTTTTGATCGTAGGATTCCTGTGCTCTGGTAATACTTTTAACTGTACAGCCGAATAATTTTCAATGTTCAAATCTTCCGGATCATCAACGAAATGAATAGTCACATCGTTTATTTTTTGAGTATCCCACACTTCCAATTTTGTGCCATTGAATTCAATCACGCCTTTGTCTCCAACTTGTCCTCCCGATTCTGCATAAAACGGCGTCTGATCTAATATTAATTGTAATTGATGTCCATCGCGATGGTACTTGATCAGGTGTGCTTCTGAAGCCAATGTATCGTAACCAAGGAATTTAGTTTTAACATCCTGATTGACTTGTTTCCATTTAATGTCGGCTGCAACGAATTTCTTTTTGCCTTCCTCGCGTGAACGTTCTTTTTGTTTCGTCATTGCTTCGGTAAACTGATTTTCATCAACGCTTAATCCTCTTTCCGCAGCCATGACGCGTGTTAAATCGAATGGAAAGCCGTAAGTATCATATAATTTAAATACATCGTCGCCCGCAATCATTTTGAAGCCTTTTTTCTCCACCTGCCGGACAACATCTTCGAAAACTTCGATTCCTCTATCCAGTGTACGATTAAAATTTTCTTCTTCAGTTTTAATTACTTTTTCTACAAAGGATTGGCGGGATTTAATTTCCGGAAAAGCATCGCCCATTGATTGTACGACGTATTTTACAAGATCATGTATAAAAGGTTCGCGCATATCCAATTTGCGTCCGTACATCGAAGCGCGTCGCAGAATTCGACGTAATACATATCCGCGTCCATCATTGCCCGGTACGGCGCCATCCGTAATTGAAAAAGTCAACATTCTAAGATGATCAGCAATAACGCGAAACGACGGCTGTGTAACGGCTGTCTCGTACGATTTTTTAGTGCGTGATTCAATGCCGTGAATGATATCGGTAAATATGTCAATATCATAGTTGGACTGTTTATTCTGCAGAACTCGCACTACGCGCTCAAATCCGGCGCCTGTATCTACATGCTTCGATGGTAATGGTGTCAAGCTACGATCGGCATTACGGTTGTATTGTATAAAGACCAAGTTCCATAATTCGATGACATCCGATGAGCCGGCATTCACTAGTCTACCGCCATCTCCATTCGGAGTAAGATCAATATGAATTTCCGAGCATGGGCCGCACGGCCCGGTTTCACCCATTTCCCAGAAATTATCCTTTTCGCCAAACCGCATCACATGGGATGGATTGATATCGGTTACCTGTTTCCAAAGCTCTTCCGCTTCCGTATCATCCTTGTAAACGGTTGCATAGAGCCGCTCTTTGGGTAATCCCCACTCTTTAGTAAAAAGTTCCCACGCCCAAGTAATCGCTTCTTTTTTATAATAGTCTCCGAATGACCAATTACCCAGCATCTCAAAAAAAGTGTGGTGATACGTATCGTGGCCAACTTCTTCCAAGTCATTATGTTTTCCACTGACACGAATACATTTTTGTGAATTAACCGCACGCGTATAGTCGGATTTTGTAGAACCGAGAAAAATCGGCTTAAACTGATTCATTCCGGCATTGGTAAATAATAAGGTCGGATCATCTAATGGTACAACGGAACTGGACGTTACGAATTTGTGCCCATGTTTTTCAAAAAATTTGATAAAATCAGAACGAATTTGTTGTGAAGTTGCGCCTGGCAAGGAATGTTCTCCAAATTAAGATATAATGAACTTGAATGGCGCTAATATAGAGAAGAAAAACTCTTAAATCAAATTGAAAACAGGCTGTAAAAGCTTCAAACAGGCAGTTCTACAAAAAAAGAAGTCCCTTTTCCGGTGACACTTGTAAAGTGGATTTGACCCTGATGTCTTTGGATAATGCCGTAAGCCATTGACAAACCCAATCCCGTGCCTTTGCCAACGCTTTTGGTCGTGAAGAATGGATCAAATATTTTTTCACGTATGCCATCAGGAATTCCGAAGCCGTTGTCCGAAATTTCAATAACAAGGCGATCCTTATCAAGAGATCCTTTAAGTATAATTTGCCCGTTTTCAGCCGAACCTATTGCATCAACAGCATTTTGAATTAATGCAAAAAAAGCCTGATTCAATTGTGAAGGATAACATTCTATTTCAGGCAATTTGTCAAAATTACGGGAAATTTTTATTCCCGCATCTTTACTTAATGCCTGGTTCAATGCTGATTCAACACAGTCAGCAACATTAGCTTTTTTTTGTTCGGCTTCATCAAGTCGTGAAAAGCTTTTTAAATTATTTACGATAGTCGCGATTCTGGAAGATCCTCGTTCACACGATTCAACAGTTTTATGTAAATCGTCTAGCAAAAAATCGTATTGAATGCTTTTTTTAAATTCCTCGATTTCATTCCGGCTTCCAGGTCGTTCATAAAGCTCCAAAAGCTTTTTAATATCGTTCAGATAGTCGTTGATTGTTTGTAGATTACCATGTATAAACCCCAATGGATTGTTGATTTCATGAGCTAATCCTGCCGTCATTTTCCCCAACGAAGCCATTTTTTCAGATTGAATCAATTGAAGTTCTTTTTCTTCCAGTTGCTTATATGCTGTCTGTAATTGCTGCTTCTGACTTTTGAGAACAAATTGATTGTAAAAATCTTTTTTTCGCAAATGAACATTGATGTAGGATCCGGCAATTCCGACTGAAACGAACAATAACATTACAACTTGTCTGTATAAAAATTCGTCCAATGAGAAATCAGCGTGCAGAAAAAAAATCGATATGTTTGACAGAAAAATAATTCCGAACAACAAGAGATAATGCTTAATTGAAAAATAAAAAAATACAAGAATATAGACGATCATCAGCCAATAAATTGGATATGTGGGCGCATTATATCCACCCAATCGAATAATAAAAAAAGGAAAAGTAATTGCCCAACTGCAAAAAAGGATCAAAGCAACGTTAGTAATGTTTTTTATAAAAAAAGGAACCCGAATAAGCCACAACAGCAAGAAACACAATCCAATCAAGGCAGTATTATAGTATGGAAATCCCCACTCACCGACCAATCTCCCTATACCCACAATCATTTGGCTGATAATTACTATCCAGATAAAGACTATAGCATTGCGTAAATTTAATCGATTTTGTTGTACTGTAAATTCTTCAACTGCATCGGGTGTCTCTTTATAAAATGCATCAATCTCATGCACATTATAATGAATCAAGTTGTCTATAAAGGAAATATTCACGTAGTACTCGTTAGATTATTATTAATAACAAGATATGTCTGGTTCATTATTTAATCAAGTTGAGAGTTTACCAGCATGCGCCCGATTGTATTTCAAAGATTAATTGCGTATTTTCTTTTGATTGAAAAAAATACAATGAAAATTATTAATAAAATACCTGTCTGGAACACTCCTGATGAAAACGCCTTAAGACAAATTCTGACGTGCGCCAAAGATGAGAGTGTTGCCGGCGCAGCTTTGATGGCCGATCATCATAAAGGTTATTCAATGCCGATCGGCGGCGTTGTGGCGTACCGTAACAAAGTATCTCCATCGGGCGTCGGTTATGACATTTCCTGTGGAAACAAAGCAATTAAAACTGATCTGACGCACAGTGATATTCGTCATAATATCAAATCCATCATGGATGAGATATTCAGTCGAATCAGTTTTGGAATTGGCAGGGTGAATGAAGAAAAAGTCGATGATCCGTTGTTTGACTTGCCTGTCTGGCGTGAAATTCCTTATCTCAAGAAGTTTAGAAGTCTGGCTGAAGCCCAATTAGGAACGGTTGGTAGCGGCAATCATTTTATCGATATTTTGGTGGACCAAGACGATCAGATTTGGGTAGCTGATCATTTTGGATCGAGAGGTTTAGGACACAGAATTGCAACAGGTTTTATGAATCTCGCGCACGGAAGGAAATTTGAAGATTCACCTCGTGGTGAAAATATGGATGCACCGGCAACTGTTCTCGATTTGCGGTCACAGCTCGGCCAGGATTATTGGCAATGTATGGAACTTGCGGGACGTTATGCTTATGCCGGACGCGATTGGGTGTGTGATCGGGTTTTAAAAATTCTTGGCGCAAAGCCACTCGAACAAATTCATAATCACCATAATTTCGCATGGGAAGAAAGCCATAATGGCGAGAAACTAATTGTCGTACGTAAAGGCGCAACGCCGGCATTTCCCGGTCAAAAAGGCTTTATTGGCGGTTCTATGGGCGATAATTCGGTTATTATTGAAGGAATTGAACATCAGGAAAGCCAGTTATCATTTTATTCGACGGTGCATGGGGCCGGCCGTGTCATGAGCCGTCGCGCTGCTGCCGGTAAATGGCACAAAAACAAAAGAGGCCACCGTGTGCGCAGTGGCGGTGAAGTAAGCGATGGTATGATGCTTTCGTGGATTAAAGAAAAAGGCGTGGAGTTACGCGGCGCCGGTGTAGATGAATCTCCCCATTGCTACCGACGATTGAATGAAGTCCTCAATGAACACCAGAATTCTATCAAAATTTTATATGTTCTTCGCCCCATCGGTGTAGCTATGGCCGGTGAAGATGTGTTTGATCCTTATAAAGACTAGTCCTACAATAAAATCCTACGGGTGAGTTATGAATATTCTTGTATTGAATACGGGTAGTTCTTCGGTGAAATTTCAAGTTATCGAAACGAATCTAGAGCTTATCGAAAAAAATGCCGATCGGAAAATCGCTTCCGGTTTAATTGATCGGATAGGCAGTGAATCAATTATTACATTTCGTGTTCATGAGACGGAAGCAACTTATAAACAAACCGCTCCAATCCGCGATCATAAAATCGCCGTCGACAAAATTATCAAGTGGATCGTTTCAAAAGAAGCTAATCTCAGTACGATCAAATCCCTCACCGATATCCACGCCGTCGGGCATAGAGTCGTTCACGGAGGTGAAACTTTAACCGCATCGGTTTTGCTCGACGATGCTGTGATCAGAGAAATTGAAGATTGTATTGAACTGGCTCCATTACACAATCCAGCGAATCTGAAAGGCATCTATGCCGTTCAGGAAATTTTCGGTAAAGGTATCAAGCAAGTTGCAGTATTTGATACGGCATTTCATCATACAATTCCCGATTATGCATATCTGTACGCCATTCCCTACCAATTGTATCGCCGTTATAAAATACGTCGCTATGGATTTCACGGTACTTCTCACCGGTACGTCGCCTATCGCTACCGCACTATCAATCACATTGAAAAAGACAAAGTTAATCTCATCACATTGCATCTTGGAAATGGCTGTTCGATTTGTGCGATTAAAAACGGAAAATCTTTTGATACATCCATGGGTATGACGCCGCTTGAGGGATTGGTTATGGGTACACGATCCGGTGATTTGGATCCGGCAATCATTCAATTTTTAACATTGAAAGAAGGTTATTCGCTTGCCGAGGTCGAAACAATTTTTAACAAACAATCGGGGCTTTTGGGTATTTCGGGTTTAACTAATGATATGCGAGAATTAATAGCTGAAGCCGATGAACATGATGATCGCCGTGCAAAACTCGCCATTGAAATTTTCTGTTATCGTGTCAGAAAATACATTGGCGCATATGCAGCAACAATGGGCGGGATTGATGGGATAGTTTTTACGGGCGGCATCGGTGAAAATTCAGACAGGATACGTCAAAAAATATGTGAAGGCCTGGATTGGTTTGGAGTGAAACCGGATCAAAATGCCAATAAGAATCTCAATGCCGGAAAAGAAGGCAAATTCTCTGCATCCGAATCAAAAGTTACACTTTGGGTGATCCCGACAAATGAAGAACTTTTAATCGCTCGCGACACCGTACGGTGCATAGAAAAGAACAAACAAAACTAATGTTCAAAACGCTTTTCACCGGCGCGGATCTCAATTGAAAGTAGGTTTTCTTTAGGAGGGTAAGGACAGTTGTAGTTATTACTGTATGCACACCACGGATTATAGGCCAGATTAAAATCCAAAACGTACCTATCATCGGGCTTTTCTTCTAAATCCAAATAACGACCTGCATCGTATGTTTCTTTTCCCGTAGTTGCATCTTTAAAAGGAATGAACAGATAATTTTCATGGCCTTCAATAGGAGGGTTGGCCTTAAACACATTCAGCCGATTGACAGTTCCGTTTAACTCAAATTCAAAATAGCCGTATTCAATATAGTGTTTTCGTTTTCCCTTTGACGTCAACATTTCAAGCTCACGGGGGTTGTCATATTTATTCAGTTTAATCCAAAAACGATATGTAGAATCTTCGGGGAAATAATTCAATCCGTGAAAATGTTTTTTTAGACTGTCACTTAACGGCGATTCCGCGCCTAAAAAATAGGCGTCTTTCTCGGTACGTCTTTTTAAAAGATCTTCAATTTCAGTAGGTGGCACAGTCGTCATTACCTTCTGACATCCAATCAGAATTGCAATGCATAGAATTATTGGTTGAATCAATAACTTCAGGTTTTTAAACAAAAACTTTAACTGGATCATGATAATTCTAAAAATATTAAAAAATTGATGTAGAGTAATTACTTTACAGCATCAACCAACTCTCTGGCATTTTCCAAAGTTGCTTCAGTTACTGTTTCCCCGCCTAGAAGCTTAGCTACTTCATGAATTTTCTGTTCAGCGTTCAATTTAGTGATACGGGTCTGCGTTTTGTTACCATGAGTGGATTTATGAACTGAGAAATGACATTGAGACATACTGGCGATTTGTGGCAGATGCGTTATACAAATGGTCTGGTGGGATTGAGCCAGCGCATATAAAGCTTTACCGACCGATTGGGCAACTCTTCCCGATATTCCGACATCGATTTCATCGAATATGAGGGTAGGAATTTGATCCGATTCTGCCAATGCCGTTTTCAAACTTAACATAATTCTCGAAATTTCCCCGCCGGATGCAACTTTTATTAAAGGTTTAGGATTTTCTCCTAAATTGGTGCTCAAGAAAAATTCAACATGATCGATCCCTTTAGAAGTTGCTTTGATGGGTTCCCCTTTTATCTTTACAATACTTTGAGAATCGGTAATTGTATCAATGTGAACATTAAATACAGCGTTTTCCATTCCAAGCTTTTTCATTTCATCAACCACAAGCTTTTCTAATTTATTTGCGGCTTTTTTGCGTGCTTGGGAAATGTCTAAAGCTTTTTCGATATAAAGTTGAACGTCTTTTTGGAGTTGTTGCATTAGTTTCTGTAATTCGGCGTCAAAATTTTCCGATAGGTTGATCTGTTCTTCCAATTCCGTTTTTTTCAAAAGAACATCTTCAATTGATCCGTATTTCTTCTTTAATCTTTGAATTTTAGATAATCGTTCACGAATAGCTTCCAATCTTTCCGGATCAAAGCTTATATGATGATTGTAATCACCTATCCAACGGGCAGTTTCTTCAATAGTAATTTTGGCTGTTTGAAATTGTTCTGCAACGTCTGAAAATTTGCTGTCAATGGATTTGAGTTCGTTAAAATCATTTTCGATACTTGCCAGATTACCAATCATTGCATTTTCGGCTTCATATAAGATATCAAAAATTTTTTTCGTCAGTTCAAATAGTCTTTCAGAATTACCTGATATCTTTTCTTCCTGCAGCAATTGTTCATCCTCGTTTGGTTCAGGCGCTACATCTGTAATTTCTTTTAACTGATGAGAATAAATCTCATGCTTTTCTTTATAGGATTCTTTTTGAGAGCTGATTTCCTGAATTTTCTTATTGAGGTCTGAGATTTTCTTGTACTGATCCGCAACTTCATTCGCTGAAACTTCCAGGCGGGCAAATTCATCCAGAATGTCAATATGTACTTCCTGGCGAAGTAAGTATTGATGCTCATGTTGGCCGTGGAGATCAACCAAAAGGTCTCCGATTGAATTTAAAACGCTATTGGTGATCAAATTATCATTGACAAAACAACGGCTTTGTCCTTTAGCCGAAATTTCCCTCCGAAGCACGATGGAGTCATCTGAAATCTCAATATCCTGTTCGCGTATGAATTTTTTTAGCTTGGCATTTTTTGTAATTTGAAAATGACCTTCAATGATTGCACGCTCTGAACCGGTTCGAATAGAGTCTGTACTCGCCCGTTCGCCTAAAATCAACGATAAAGCGCCGATTAAAATCGATTTTCCGGCACCTGTCTCGCCGGTA
This sequence comes from bacterium, assembly GCA_019695335.1. Lineage (NCBI taxonomy): Bacteria > bacterium. The sequence goes on along the minus strand of JAIBAF010000003.1, from coordinate 86,523 downwards.
ATGATGTTTAATCCGTTTTCAAAAGTTATTTCCGCTTCTTCAATAAGCGCAAAATTTTTTATGTACAACAATGTTAGCATTGCTCGACAGAAAGCTGAAGGATGGAAAAATTTCGGTGAGAATTTACAAAGAAAATGAATAAAATCTATGACAATTTTTTGAAAAGGTTGGCCATTTCTATCGCCGACAAAGCTGCATCCCAGCCTTTGTTACCGCTCTTAGTGCCTGCCCTTTCGATTGCTTCTTCGATGGAATCCGTCGTAAGAATTCCAAAAATTGTCGGGATTCCTGTCAACAAACCCACTTGACCCACGCCTTTCGCCGCCTCGCCTGCAACATAATCAAAATGCGATGTCTGTCCACGAATAACGGCTCCCAGACATATGATGGCATCGTATTTTTTTGAGAGAGCGATCTTATGCGCTGTTACTGGAATTTCAAATGAACCGGGTACTTTGATGATATCAATTTTATCGGCCGTGCCATCATGACGTGTAATACAATCGATAGCGCCTTCTAAGAGCTTATCAGTGATGAAATTATTGAATCGGCTTACTATAATTGCAAATTTATGATTCGCGGCTGAGTAATTTCCTTCGATCGTCATAAAACACCTTAAAGTTAGAAAGTAAATTGTACCGTCGGCATCATCACGAATTGCTCATTGATCCAACCGTTCCTGACGCGAAATCCTATTTCCACTTTTGATTCTTTGTTTTTGCGTTTGACTGTCCAGACTGCATCGATCATACTTAGAAAACGATTAGCCAGAAAAAGACTGGTCATAGTTGTGGCGTTCTGCAAGTTGGAATTACTTCTGTTTCGCAGTCCACGGTAGTACAGCATATTGGAAGTTAGGTTAGTATAATCATATCCTGACAAACCTTCAGCGGTAATAGCATTGGGATCGGCATCCGACCATCCCTGACCAAATTGAACAGGATATTTGTAAATCATTTCATAATATTGCTGGGTTTTTGAATGAGGTATCGAATGGGCTCCATTGGTCAATTCATGCCATTCATTTTCAGCTGCTACTAATTTATCGAAATCAATACCATCAAATTGGCCGTTGACATAATTGCCATTCCAACGTCCTAATTCTCCGGCATCATAGTTGGATAAAGTTCGCTCCAGAAAATCAAGATAATCGTTGATATCCCAATTTTCATCAGCATAACGCTTATATTTCTTCTCAAGAGAATTTCCCTTATCCTTATAGTGAAAATAAAGCAGCCAGCCTGTAATTTCGATTGCAGCAAATGCAGCGCCTTTAATTAGACTTTCACGTCCATTTTCGGCATAAATTTCTCCTGCACCCGGAAATAACAGCGAGAGTCCAAGAGCTGCCTTTACTGATTTTGGCTGAGTTGATACTACGCTCGATGAGGTTTGTAAGTTGTAAACGTTATACCACAATTGAGTTGAAAATGATTCTCCGGCTACAAAAAATGTCGTTGGAGAATCTGATTTTTCATCGCCCCCATAAACGTTAAAACTAATGTACAAAAACCAACCTATCGAAAATAAAATTTTCATTAATTTTGATTTTCTTCATTCGATTTGGAAATAGAAGTGGCTTTTTCGTCTTCAACAATTGTCAAGTTGATGCCACTGACCGTTTCTTTATTGGATAATAAATCTTTTACTTTAATTTCTAGTCTAGCGACACCTTTAGGCAATTCACTGATGTCAAATCCAATATATTCTTTTTCGGAAGTCGATTTACCTTCTTTCACTGTAACGGACGTTGTGGAAGCATCTTTGCTTGAAGAAAAAATACCAGCGATTGAACTTAAAAAGCTTTGATCGGTATCGAGCATTTTGATTGAATAAGAAACCTGGTATGAACTTTTGCCTTCGTTGTTCACCGTGAGATTGTAAACCTCATAATAAACGGTTAGAGGTTTATTTTTTAGGATTCCTGCGGCAGGATTAGGAACTACTTTTAAGGTACTTTGTGGTTTTACAAATTTATCTTTTACCAGAGTATTGTCAACATACTGGGCTAACTCAATATCGCTTACCGTCAGAGTATCGGCGCTATAATCTCGAACTGACACTACGAACTGATAAATCCCAACACGATCTTTTTCATTATTCCGTACCTCAACGGCCATGACATATTTGCCAGGCGAGAGTTCATGTTCGATCTGATCTAAATAAAAATGAGTTTTTAATTCCGTTGCATTTGAATTAACGGTCACTTCGCGTTCGGTCGATGTAATCTCATTGTATTTAGTGTCATATATCTTGAGGTTTAGTTTTAAATTTGATGAGTATTTTTCGAACTGATTTTTATCGGGTATAAAACTGAGTTTTTCGAAAGGAACGATAAAATAAAATTCGAGACGTGAGTTCTTTGTTGATCCTTTAAAGGATGCAAAATTGACATTCATCGGCAAATGTGGCGCGCCAAAATCAAAAACAAAATGTTGATTCTGCTGAGCAAATACCTGATTACCGATATAATCCTGTTGATAAGTATTATTTCCAAGAAATTGAACCCCCATTTGCGATTGTTCAAGCCTTTCAAAAGCTGAGTTTAAATTCCCGCCACCACCATAAGAAAAGTTATTTAGTTGTTCCTCAGCTCGTCCTCTTTGTACATCGGCCTGTGTCCTTATTTTTTGGTACATTTCCTGATAATAGGAATGCAACATTGAACGTTCTTCAAAGATACTGATGATTTCTTCCATACTAGCCGATTTTTCAGCTGCGTCCAATAAAGATCTTAACTCATAATTACCGTTAAACTCAACGAAATCAAAGTGCAATCCAGCCTTGATATTATCGTACAACCAAGACTCATTCTCTCTAACATCTTGTTTTGGTTTACCAAAATAAACACGATCTGGTTTACCTAATCTTACATAAACCAATCCTCGATCATCATACCATGGTTTCAAAGGACGTCCATAACTTTGACGGGCATAAGTCAAGCGTTTATAATGCTCGATCAATCTCTGATTGACGGGATCGATTGGATTGGGGTCCCTCTTCTTCCAAAAGGTTTTTAGAAATTGGAGTTTCTCATTGTCTGAATTTAAACTATCCCATTGAGCCAACTCAAATTTCGTTGCTATATCTTGCACATCAATGAATAATTTATTAATTAATTTAATATTTTTAATCTCATTCAGCCCTGCATTGAAAGCCTCACTGGCTTCTTCTGGACGATTCATTTCAATAAAAACTAACGATAATTCAATCAGAGGCCATGTATCTTGTAGATTAATGATTGCGCCCTGCTTAAAGGCATCCACAGCCAATTCATATTTTTTTTCCTCTTTATAAAGATACCCTAATTGAAGCCAGACATTGGGAAAATCAAAAGCCACATAACGATCATCCTTGGAAATCACTCGTTTAAATAAATTTTCAGATTCATCTAAATCACCTTTAAATCGCAGAAGAATACCTTTTAAAAACAAGCCTTCAATATCTTCAGAGTTCTTTTCTAAAACAATTTTAAGGTTTTTATCTGCATTTTTTAACTTATCTCCAAACAACTTTGCAAGAAATTTTAAAGCACCAGTAAGTTCTTCATAACTTTTTAATTCTAAAACTGCAGCGTTTTTCAATGAAATCAATGATGAATCTTGAGTATCAAGCTGCTTTTGGCTCATTAATGAATGGCTATTAGTGACAATGAGCACCATTATGAAAAAACAAACCACTCCCCCCTTTACTTGCGTGTTCATTATAGACTCCTCTTTATTTTTTTGAATATATATCCAGTATTGTTCAAATGCAATCATAAATTATTTACATGATGCAATCTATCCTTTGTTATTCATTTACGATAAACAAAAGCATGGAAATAAATGTTTTGGAGGATAGAATGAACTTGATTTTTTACGCTCCATTGAATATATTACTCAACATTTTGTCTTTATTGTTTTTTATGAATTTATAAGTTAACCTGTAAATGGTCGAAACTATTCGTTGGATTGACAATTGCATTCGTATTTTAGATCAATCTTCTTTACCGATTGAAGAAAAATATATTGACTTAACAACAATTGATCAGCTAATTGAAGCTATTCAGAAACTTCGTGTGCGCGGTGCTCCGGCGCTTGGGATTGCGGGTGCCTTTGGACTATATCTCGTCTCCAATAGTTTAAAAAATGCAAGTTATCCACATTTTAAATCTCAATTGATATACACTTCTAAACGTCTCATTGACTCTAGGCCAACTGCCGTTAACTTGAAGTGGGGCGTGGAACGGATAATGAATATTGTAAAGGATTCATCAGAATCTGTAACCAAATGCATTGAATTGATATCGAGTGAAGCTATGAATATTTTAGAAAATGATATATCCATGTGTATAGCTGTAGGAAACCATGGCGAACAGCTTATCCGTGATTCAGCTTCCGTTCTCACGCATTGTAATACTGGCGGTTTGGCAACAGGTGGATTTGGCACCGCACTAGGTGTTTTGGTTACGGCTCATAACAAAGGCAAAAATATTCATGTTTATGTTGATGAGACTAGACCGCTTTTGCAAGGTGCGCGTCTAACAGCGTGGGAGTTAAAAAAAGAGGGCATCCCTCATACGTTAGTCTGTGACAACATGGCTGGTTATCTAATGCAGCAAAAAAAAGTTGATTGTGTCATTGTTGGAGCAGATCGTATCGCGATGAATGGCGATACGGCCAATAAAATCGGTACTTATACATTGGCTGTTTTATGTGAAAAACATAAAATTCCTTTTTATATTGCAGCTCCATCATCGACCATTGACACAAAAATAACAAGCGGAAAGACAATCGTAATCGAAGAAAGACCTGCGGAAGAAATTACGAATGGCTTTGGACGGAGCGTTGCTCCATTGGAAACTACGGTTTACAATCCAGCTTTTGATGTGACTCCCGCAGAGCTTATTTCTGCGATTATTACTGAAAAACAAATTTATAAAGGCCCTCGTTACAATTTCTCAGACGTTCGCAATAACTAACATCATTATATCATTTGGAGGCTCTATATGCGTTTATTTCCTGCGAAAATAGGATGGTTGATCATATTATTGATGATAGGATTTCAAGTTTCTTATGCTCAAAAACTCACCCATTCCGCTGTGATCAATGGCGTAAAACAAAGACTTATTAACTCGGAAGCTAAACCATCCGAAAAAGACGCCCAACTTCAACAAGCAATTGATCTTTTACTCAATAACAATGTTATTCGTGATACAAAAGAAAAAGATAAAGAGGAAACGTATTTCTATTTAGGCAATGTATATTATCGCCAAAACGAATTTTCTAAAGCATTTGAAGCATTTCAAAACGCTTTAAGTTTTGGCAAGAAATATTGGGATAAAGAAGAAAAATTATCCGGTGGAACGCCTCTTTTTTCCATTAAAGCTGCCCTTAATGACATGAAACTGAAAACTTTTAATAAAGCCAATCGTGCGTTCAATGAAGCTCAAAAGATGGCTGCGGTGAATCCGGACAGCATGAAATTATTGATCAACGATGCCATTTCAAAATTTGAAACTATTTTGTCATGGGATCCGAAAGTTTTCATTAATGAACAAAGCTATGCGGCCGGTGTCTACGGAACGATTGTCAATTGTTATTTTCAATTGCTGAACAATGAAAAAGACGAAGCACAAAAAGACGAATTGCGCAATAAAGCGTTAGCCAATCTGGAAAAGCTAACTGAGATTGATAAAAATAATCTGTCGATTTATTACAATATCTATATGTTATACGATCAGGCAAAAAATCAGGAAAAATCATTAGAGTGGATTGACAAAGCTTTGCAGGTTCAAGTAACTGACAGTGCCTCTATTGTGCTTAAAACACAACTAATTGCCCAAAAGGCATTTATTCTTGACGTTATGAATAAGCCCGATGAAGCTTTGAAAGTTTATCAGGAAGCCATTAAATCCGATCCAAATAATGCCGATCTCCATTTTAACTTGGCCCGTTTATACATTCTCAGAAAAGAAATGGATAAAGCCCTGGATGAGTTTAAGACCATCAAACGACTGAAACCGGATGATGTTGAATCAAATTACCAGGTTGCGGATGAAACCTACACTGTATACTCGCGTGAGCGCAGTTCTACTATTGAGAAAATGGGTGGTGATAAAGCCGATATGAAAAAAGTGACTGACGCACTCAAACCACAAATCGAAAATGTAATTAAAAATTTAGAAGAAGCTCTCCGTGTTCTTGAACTAAACTTACCTACTGCAGTTGACCAATTGGAATATAATTACCGAATTGGAAAATGCTATACCTATATTGCACAGCTTCAGGGTGATTTAGGATATAATTTGGAAAACAAAGAAAAGGTCAAGTTGCAAAAGCCTTTCTTTGAAAAATCGTTGCCGTTTTTGAAAAAAACTGTTGAGTTGAAAAATGATCATAAAAATGCATGGAATTTATTGTTAGTCGCTTATACCAATTTGCAAATGAAGGCGGAAGCGCAAAAAGCGATGGAGAATTTCAGCAAACTGAAATAATGAATTTATGATTGACCGTTATACACGACCGATTTTTAAGAAGATATGGTCTGACGAAAATAAATTTCAGAAATGGTTGGAAGTTGAATTGGCTGTGTGCGAGGCTCAGACGGAATTAGGTGCAATACCACAAAAAGCTCTGCAAACGATCAAAAGTAATGCCGCTTTTGATGTGGACCGTGTTCTGCAAATCGAAGGCGAAGTCAAGCACGATGTAATCGCTTTTTTGACGAATGTGGCCGAACACGTCGGTGACGACTCACGGTACATTCATTTAGGCATGACTTCCAATGATGTGCTGGATACTTCCCTTTCGTTATTAATGCGTGAAGCCGGACAACAGTTAATAGATAGCTTTGAAAAACTGCGCAATGTAATTGCCCGACGCGCTCAAGAATTTAAGTTAACGCCCTGCATCGGACGTACACACGGCGTTCACGCCGAACCGGTTACATTTGGTTTGAAACTGGCATTATGGTACGATGAAATCAATCGAAACCTCGATCGCCTTCAGAGATCTGTAGCCAATATATCCGTAGCAAAAATATCCGGTGCTGTTGGTACATTTGAACATTTAGATCCTAAAGTCGAAGAAATTACAGCACGTATTTTAAAATTACGCCCTATTAATTCCACACAAGTTGTGCCCAGAGATCTACATGCGGAATTTATGATGACCCTGGCATTATTAGCGGCGTCGCTTGAAAAATTTGCCACGGAAATCCGGAATTTACAACGAACGGAAATTCTGGAAGCTGAAGAATATTTTTCAAAAGGGCAAAAGGGCTCGTCGGCAATGCCGCATAAGAGGAATCCAATTCGCAGTGAACGCGTCGCCGGGCTTGCCAGAATTATTCGAGCGAACGCTTTGGCCGCTATTGAGAATGTAGCATTATGGCACGAACGAGATATTACGCATTCTTCCGTTGAACGGGTAATCATTGCCGACAGTACTACTCTACTCGATTATATGCTGGGTCAATTTATTGATATTATGGATTCACTGATCGTTTATCCTGAAAATATGTTGAAGAACATCCATCGAACCCGAGGACTTATCTTTAGTCAACCGGTACTCCTTGCACTGACCCGTAAAGGTATGCTCCGTGAAGATGCCTACAAGACCGTTCAATCCTGTGCCATGCGTGTATGGGAGAATGAAAACGATGACTTCAGAACATTGATCGTCAATCATGAAAAAGTTAAAAACGTTTTATCCCTCGCAGAAATCGATCGCTGTTTTGATCTTCAGCAGAGTATAGTTCACGTTGATTATTTATTTAAACGCGTAGGTCTTAACTAATTTTCCAACTGAAACCGGATTGGCAGGAGGCAACCTTGGAAGTCAATATTAAAAAACTCGAAAAAGAGTCATTATTCCTTGATGGTAAAACTAAAAAGCTTTACCAAACGAATAATCCAGATTATCTGTTCATGGAATATAAGAATGACTTGGTTGTACCGGATGGAAAAAAAATCATTAAAGTGCGCGGAAAATCGCAAATCAATAATGAAGTATCCTCGCATGTTTTTCAGTTTTTGGACAGCTATCATATTCCTAATCACTACGTAGGCCGACTTGATGAAAAAAGCTGCGTGGTAAAAAGAGTCGATATCATTCCTATCAACGTGGTTATCCGCAATATTGCAGCCGGAAGTTTTGCGAAAAATTATAAACTCGATGAAGGCCAGGTCTTACCCGCACCTGTCATAGAATTTTATTTTAAGAATGACAAACTTGGCAACCCGATGATCAATGAATATCACTTGTACGCCTTTGGCTATTCCAATCAAGATGAAGTCCGGACAATTCAGCGGCTTGCAGCCAAAGTCAATGCCGTTTTGAGAAACTTCTTTGAAAGAAGGAATTTTAAACTAGTTGATTTCAAATTAGAATTTGGACGTTCACGAAATAATATTTATCTTGCGGATGAGATCAGTCTGGACACCGTTCGTTTATGGGAAGTCACTTCTGATAGAAAAATTGAAAAAGAAATCGCACATGGTAAAGAAACTGAAGTTGGTAAGCTCTATGCGGAAATTAAACAAAAATTAATACATCCAAAGAATAAAGAAGAAAAAAATCGCACTTAATATTTTTTTCATCAATGTGAGGAGAAAATTTTGAGAGTTTCTAAAGAAGGGTATGCGACCATTGCCATCGTAAGTTCAGTTGTGATAGTAACTTTTATTTTACTATTCTTCCTTCAAAAACCTACACTGACTTACAGTGTGATGATACCTCTTTTGGCCATTGAAGCATTGATAATATATTTTTTCAGAGATCCGGATAGAACAATTCCTGAAGACGAAAACGTAATTGTTTCCCCTGCTGACGGCCGTGTCGTATTGATTCAACCCGTTCGGGAAAATAAGTTTTTAAAAGATGAAGCCATCCAAATCAGTATTTTTTTATCGGTTTTTAACGTACATGTCAATCGAATTCCAGTCTCCGGTACCGTAAAATATTTTGAATACATGAAGGGCCAATTTCTGGCAGCTTTTAAGGAAACCGCGTCTCGTCTTAATGAACAAACGATCATTGGAATACAATCCCCACAGTGTAAAATCCTATTCAAACAAATTGCGGGCTTGCTGGCACGACGTATCGTATGTATTCCACGTGAAAATGAACGCGTCGTTAAAGGAGACCGTTTTGGAATTATCAAATTTGGATCACGTGTCGACGTTATAGTGCCGAAAAATGTTGAAATAAAGTTAAAAGTTGGCGATCGGGTTATCGGTGGTACATCGGTTATTGGAATTATCCATACCAACGCATCCAACGGCGATGGCGGTTTTAATACAAATTCTCTTGCGAAATCTGTCAAAGAAAAAGCCGAGGTTTGACGCTTGAAACGTTCCCCCAAACGGCATTTGCCATCTCTCGTCACTTCTCTCAATTTGCTTGCAGGATTTTTATCGGTTATTCATTCCATTCATGAAGACTACGTAATGGCAGCATGGCTGATTGTTATAGCCTCCGTGATGGATGTTTTGGATGGAAAAGTCGCCCGGTTAGTCAAATCAAGTTCAGAATTCGGAGTCGAACTCGATTCGCTGGCAGATGTTTCGTCGTTTGGTTTTGCACCGGCTATTTTGATTTACAAAGCGTATTTTGAGCCTTGGGGCGCTGCAGGTATTCTCATTAGCTTTCTCCCGCTTGTATTTGGCGGAATTCGATTGGCGCGCTTCAACTCACAGCTGGCCGATATTCATGAAAAAGACAGTTTTTTTAAAGGGCTCCCGATTCCATCGTCAGCCATATCCTTGGCCGCTTTTGTCATGTTTGAATTTTCATTGTTTGGAGGAATTAATCACAAAGAAGTGCTGGTGGGGATTACCGTATTAGTTTCTGCGCTGATGGTCAGTAAAATTCGCTATGATGCAATGCCTAATTTTTCATTCAGAAAACATCAAGATACCATTAAACTTTTGATCATGATCGTAGCAACGCCATTTTTGATTCTTTTTCCTGCTAAATTAATTTTTCCCGCAATGATGGTATTTATATTGACCGGATTGTTGAGGGCTTTGATCGATTTGTTTAAACACCACGACGACGGCGAAGATATCACTGATATTCCGGCTATCGAGTGATTGTCAGGCTTTCACCACTTTTAGAAACTTTCGCTTCCCTACCTTAATGACTACGGCTCCATCCAAACGAACAATTAATTTTTCATCTTTGACTTTTTCATTGTTGATACTAACGGCGCCTTGTTGAATTTGGCGTCGCGCTTCATTACCTGAGTCGACCAATTTAGATTCAGTGAGCAGTTTAACCAACGAAAAGTCGTCAGATTGTACCTTGAAAAGCGGTATTTCATCGGGGATACTTTTATTCTTAAATATCAGGTCAAATTCTGCCTCGGCATCTTCAGCCGCTTTTTGTGAATAATAAATTGTGATAATTTCGCGCGCCAATCGCCGTTTTAACAATGAAGGATTAGTTTTAACATCCGACAATTCAGTTTTAATTGTATCCAGCTCGTTGAGTGAAACAGTAGTGGCTAATTCAAAATATTTATAGATCATAGTATCCGGGATGGACATCACTTTCCCAAACATTTCTTTAGCAGGATCGGTAAATCCGATATAATTATTCAAAGACTTGCTCATCTTCTGAACGCCATCCGTACCTTCTAAAACAGGCATAGTTAATATCACCTGAGGCTCTTGATTAAATTCCCTCTGAATATCTCTTCCAACCAACAAATTAAATCGTTGATCAGTACCGCCTAATTCAACATCTGCTTCCAAAGCAACGGAATCCATCGCCTGGGCCATTGGATAAAGAAATTCGTGCAAACTGATCGGTTCATTATTATGATATCTTTTTTCGAAATCATCGCGTTCAAGAATTCTTGCAACAGTATATTTGCTTGTCAGTTTAACCACATCGGCAAATGACATTTTCCCAAGCCAATCGGAGTTATATACGATTTGCGTCTTCTCTTTATGCAAAATCTTGGAAGCTTGCTCGAAATATGATTTACCGTTTTCCCGGGTTTCTTCAATGGTAAGGGGTGGACGTGTTTTATTTTTGCCGCTTGGATCTCCAATCATGCCCGTAAAATCTCCAATTACCAAAATAGCCGTATGTCCGAGTTCCTGAAATTGAGCCAATTTTCGCAATACAACCGCGTGGCCAATATGTAAATCAGGCTTAGAAGGATCACATCCTAATTTAATTTTGAGAGGTTTATTTTGACTGTATGACCTTTCAAGCTTCTTAACGAGATCCTCTTCCGGTATGATATCCACAGCTCCACGCTTGATGATAGCAAGCTGTTCAGTAACAGGTTTGAACATGAAGTCTCCGATCGTTAATTTTGCATTGGAAATAAAATTGTAACGGTCGTACCGATATTTTCTCTACTTTCGACCTTGATTTCTGCATTATGTTTATCCAGCAGCATTTTGACAACCGACATTCCCAATCCAATGCCTTTGGGCTTAGTCGTATAAAGCGGTTCAAATATTTTTTTAATCTGCTCGGCATTCATTCCGCACCCGGTATCTTTAATGGACAATTGTACTTTATCAGCATTGACAGATGTCCGAATATATAGCTTTCCCCCATTTTCGTCCATTGCTTGAATTGCATTAAGAAGAACGTTCACTAAGATTTGTTGGATTTGACCCTCATCCAAAAATAAATCAGGTATGTCACTACCGGTATTTTTTTCAATAGTGATGTATGACGGGATTTTTAAGCGTTGCAAAGTTTGATCAATAACTTTATCCAAATTCGTTTTGTTTAGAATAGCTTGACGTTCACGGGAAAAATCCAATAAATCGTTAATGATTTTTGTCGAAATCATTACTTCGTTATCAATAATTCGCAATAATTCCCTTACTTCATCCGATGCTTCATTAATTTCCGATTGAAGAACGGCCGCCGATGACTTGATCCGTGATAGAGGATTTTTTAACTCGTGCCCAATGCTGGCTGTGAGTTGCCCTATAGTCATGAATTTTTCAGTGCGTAATAACTTTTCTTGAGCAGTTTTGAGTTCGATAATTTTACTTTCCAGCATTTTATTTTTTTGAAGCAGTTCGTCCGTCAACGATTTATTTTCAGTCTGAAGATAATATAATTCAAAAGCCTGACGAACAGTTAAACGTAATTCCTCGGTATCCCAAGGTTTTATTATGTACCTGTACACATTGCCGCTATTGATCGCATCGATAGCGACGGTAATATCCGTATAAGCGGTTAATATGATATTTACAGTACGAGGGTTGATTGTTTGAGCCTCTTTTAAGAACTGCATCCCGCTCATTTTAGGCATACGTTCATCTGTAATAATCACCTGGACAGAATGTTCTCTAAGTTGACTGAGCCCCTCTATTCCACCGCGTGAAGTGTAAACAGTATAATCATCTTCGAAAGTTTTTTTTAAGACATCGATGACTTTTTCTTCGTCGTCGACTATTAAAATAGAACGCGATAGTATCATGGGCGGTCCGTTGGATTAATCGATAAACAATTCTCAACCATTTTTAGCACTTCGGTAAGATTAAATGGTTTTGCAAGGATTTGATCAAAATAAGACGAATTTTCTTTCAAATCATTTCCCCATCCTGTAATAATAGCAATTGGAAGATTAGGTTTAAGAGCTTTAATCTGTTTGGCAAGTTCAACGCCGTTAATTTTGGGCATTTCAAAATCAGAAATCACCAACGAAATCTTTTCCTGCTGTATCAATTCAAGAGCTTTAAAACCATCCGCCGATGCAATAACATGATATCCTCTGGATTCCAGAATATCGGCAAGCAATTCACGTAATGCATCATCATCGTCGACAATTAAAATTTGATTATCACCAGCAACTGTTTGTTCCGTCATAGCTACTTGTTCCGGATGAGGTACTATGTCAAAGGCGACGTCCAAATCAAGGATGTCTCCTTTTTTATTCGATTTTATTTTGGCGCTTATTAAACGTAATTTTATAATTTCTGTCAGAATGAGCGGATCATCAATGTCAGAAGCTATTGAATGACAATCTTGCTGGAGTAAATAATCCGGAGCGCTTGTTCCTGTAGTCATACAAAAATGTGACTGATTATTTTGAACGAATACACTAAGTCTGATTGATCCGCTTTTCTTTAATTGGTTTAATATAGTTGTCAACGACTGAAGCAATACGTCATAATTGACCGGTAAAAGAAATGAAAAAAAATTCTCGGATTTAATATCCACATTCAAATTATCGCTGAGTTCCTTGATCAATTTCTTACAGTCAGCCATTCCATTTTTTTCGTGAAACTCTGACCCTGCAGTCAAAGAACTTAATGAAATACTCATCGAATCAGAAATAACCAGTAAGGATTGAAGAATAGATTTGGAAATGTGTGAAGAATTATGATTCAGTACGTTTAACATCTCGTGGAAATGGTGCAACATTGATTTACACGCATCCAAGTTGTTACCGGTTTGAGTGAACCGCTCCTTGCTTTCTTTTGTTTCTTTTTCAATAGCTTGCAGCTTATCATTGAGGGCTTGATAATCGTCTTTAAATTTATGAATGAGTAAAGCCAGAGATAACAAATCGGTATAAGCCTGAATCAAATAAAGTTCTGAATCGCTAAAATTAGGTTTGGTTCTGCCAACATTGAGAGATCCGATTATTGAATCATGCGATGTGACAGGAAAACATACAAAAGTAGAATGATCGTTTCGTGAAAAAACCGACCACGGAAACGCGTTATCTTCAAGTTTTTTTTGAAAAGTTTCTGCTTTCAAAAGGACTGTTTTATAAAAATTATTGTTCTGTTCTATGATTACACGATCATAGTTCTCAATAATTCCGGATGGACCAGAGCAGGCGCACCAAGTTCTGTGAAAAGATGAATGAGAACTTGATGTTATCACGCTCAGTTCTTCGGCTGGTATATTTTCAAATAACGAAGTAGCAAATAGTTTTAAAAAAGAGTTCTGACTTTCAAGGGAAATTAATGCACGGAAAAGCGGAACAAAAATTTGGCTGGATAACGGCATAGCAGAGCTGTTCTATGTTATTACTTCCATCGGTTGGATTGTGGGTTAAAATTCCTGAACATCCTAGAGCTGATCGGTTTCACAGTACGTTCATTGTATTTAGCAGAATCTTTTCGGTTATATGGCATTTCAATATTGCCGGATACTTCAAAATAGATTAATTGGCCAATGGGCATTCCGGCATATATTTTTACCGGCTGGCGGACCGAAATTTCAAGCGTCCAAGTATTGCAATAGCCAACATCGCCCTTTCCAGCTGTAGCATGAATATCAATTCCCAATCTTCCAATACTGGATTTTCCTTCCAAAAAAGGAACATGAGCGTGAGTTTCGGTGTATTCTTCGGTCACGCCCAGATAAAGTTTGGTAGGCAATAACAAAAAACCGTCTTCCGGAATTTCAAAATGCCGAATGGCATTATCTTTTTTGCAATCCAGAACATCGTCTTCATATACAGCGAGATGCTTTCCGAGATGAACATCATAACTGTTAGAGCCAAGGCATTCACGTCGAAACGGTTCGATAAGGATCCTTTTTTTCTCCATTTCCGAAAGTATTTGAGCATCAGTTAAGATCATAAAATTCCATAGGTAAGATTTTTATTGGTATTCTTAGTCTAGAATTTGTAAAATGTTCGAATTAAAAAAATATAGGCAAACACACCTCCAATATCAATATTAAAACGTCACCTGTCGTACCAATTCGTTCAGCAAAAGTACAATCAAATTCAAATTTTATTATGAGCAAACAGTACACGTCGGAGATCCTTAAAAAAAGAAAAACACTCCAAAAAAAAATTTTAACGTGGTTTAAATCTAATAAGCGTGATTTGCCTTGGCGTAAAACAAGAGATCCGTATGCCATTTGGATTTCTGAGCTAATGTTGCAGCAAACTCAGGTCGATCAGGTCATCCCCTATTATCAACGCTTTTTAAAGCGTTTTCCTGATGTGTATTCATTGGCTAATGCTGAACTTGATGACGTCATGAAAATCTGGGAAGGTATGGGATATTACCGACGCGCCAAATATCTTCATAATGCAGCCAAGATTATCGTTGCAAAATATTACGGGAACATTCCGGATGATTATGAACTTTTAAGCAAATTGCCTGGTTTTGGCACTTATACTACGGGTTCTGTATTGAGCATTGCCTATAACAAATCTTATCCGGCCGTTGACGGGAATGTCATCAGAGTGGCTTCTCGCCTGTTGAAAATAACCAGATTATTGGATTCAACGATCGTCAAAAAAGTTATTACACCTTTTATTCAGGAATTGATCCCTGAAGGAAAAGCATCGGATTTCAATCAGTCGTTGATGGAATTGGGTGCATTAGTTTGTAAACCGGCTAAACCGCTTTGTTCGAAATGTTGTTGGAAACTTGAATGTCGCGCTTTTAGAGAGATGGACGATCCTTCAATTTTACCAAAAAAGAAAAAGAAAATCAGAGGAGAAATCAAACACATTGCGGTCGCTGTTATTATAAAAAACGGTAAGATTCTGATCGCAAAACGCCCCGATAATGTTATTTTAGGCAATTTATGGGAGTTTCCAGGAGGGAAAAAAAAGGAAGATGAATCTATCGAGCAAGCGTGTATTCGTGAAGTTGAAGAAGAAACAGGTATAACCGTCCGAATAACTAAGCCGATTGTGTCGTTTAAACACCATTATTCCCATTATTCGATCATGCTGCACTTTTTTTATGCACGACATACTTTTGGAAAATTAAAAAACCGGAAGGAAACAAAACTCAGGTGGGTATCGATCAGCGAGCTTACACGCTTTGCATTCCCTAAAGCCAATCAGCAGATAATTGCCCGCATATTTGAAGACTACGGCGTTTGAGAATTCTCCAATTCTTCATCGTCGGGCGTCTCATTTGATTTTTCGATTTGAGATTTGAGCGAATCGTCCCTAGCCGCTGATACTGAATCGGCAAAAACTTTGGCTAATGAGTCTGCCATTACTTTTGCCAGTGAATCGGCAGAAGGATTGTGTTTTTTGACAAGATCTTTGTTTCGATATACGGACGGATATTTTTCTGTAATCTGTTTTCCATCTTTATATTCGATGTGACGGAACCATGTGTAACGGTAATGTTCTTGTTTTTCTCCAACTAAACCGTCATAAACAGGTCCTTCAAAGCTGGCCTTACGTCCGTCTTTTTTACCAAAAATTTTAAAATAAAGTTTAGTACGTTTTATATCGACATAGTTCTGTATTAAAATCAAGTTTTCCGTATCATTTTTGAATATAAGATCTGGTGAGGGATCAAAAATTGTGGCATCTAGACCAACCGGTCGATAATACTTCACTTCGAACGAGTGATTAATGCGATTTACAATATCTAAGCCTGCAAAAAAGACAGTCCTGAAAAGTGTACTGGAAACCTGACAAATGCCGCCTCCATATTGGGGTTCTGTACTATCTCCATTGACGATGACTAATTCTTTTAAATAACCGGTAGTACTATCGACGATCCCCATTTGTTTTATAAACGAAAATCGTTCACCCGGATGCAGAACTAAGTTCTGAAAATTTTTCGCCGCATGACCAATATTAAATTTTCGATTTTGTGGCGAACCAAAAAAATCCGTTACGCCAGTTGCCAGTACGTCTGAAATATTAAATTCATTATCCGGATTAGATACTCCGCCAATCAAATGTGCAACTTCAAGCATCACAGCATAATTACCAACCGTATCGATCCTGTTGGCCATCAGAGAGTCGTTGATAGCATTAACTGATTTTCTTACATCAAGATAATAACCGTCTTTGGCAACCCCTTCAGCAACAGGTTTGCCGTTTACGTTTTTTATTGTAATGTCTTCTTTAGCGAGATACATGTATGGAGCGATGCGTTTATTCAAATGAGCGCGCAATTTGTCATTTTTTAAAACAGGATAGAGATTAGCATTGCCCATTTCTTTGATTTTTTTGAATTCAAACCAATCGCGAGACTCTCTGAGCGACAAAGACCATCGGTCATAATTGTATCCGTCGTACGAATACATCATGACTAAATGCCTGCGGCTCATAGAATTCACAAGTTTTCGGGCAGATTCGGCAATTTCAACATCAATATCAGCTGTCCGATCTTTAATTTCGATATTAAGATCCGCCGATTGGATAGCTGAAAGCATTTGTTCATACTGTTTGACTGCCGCTTCTTCATCAAACCCTAATCCATCCGTTCCAGGTACAACTACAAATTCTTTATTAACATAACTGACCGTAGCATCCGTTGGCTGGTTATATTTTAAAGCCGGAATGCTATTGGTAATCAGTCGAGTAAAACGATTTATATCAAACCAATGTTGGGGTTGAATGGTCTGTGAAGAAAAAAAAGATGAGAGTCGTTTACGTTGGTTTGGCCAGAAATGTTCATCATGTCCTTTTTTGTATGCCTTGATCAAGGCCGATTCAATGTCGTAAGTTGTCCCAAAACCGGCATTGCTGACAATAAAAACGCCTTTATTAGTACGGAGAGGTATATTGGCCTGCTTAAATTCATTTAAATAGTCTTCAAGCATGTTCCGGGCTTCAGAAATTGTTTTGCCACCAACATTAACAGGGCCAATATATGTGTTCCACACCATCCTTTCCGACAAGTAAAAGCCATTGAGTGTGAACGCTAAAATGAGCAAACCTAACATCAAAACGGTGTAGAATCCTATACGATATAAAAGGAGTTCATTGGCAGGAATGTCCGTAGGGTAAGTTATTTTGGGCGTGAGTCGTTCAGCGGCACTAAGATCATAGGAACTTGAAGGAGTAATAGCGATCGTTTGATCGTAGGTACTTTCTGTTTTCGAAACTTTCGAAACAGAATTTTCAGACATGATATACAACCTCCAAGATCAGGAATTTGAATATAGATTCAAGTTAAATAACCCAAGAAATTCAGCAAAAATTTCCTAATAAATTAGTTTTCTTCGACTTAAACTTCTTGTTTTGTCATTCAAAAAATAATATCTTGTGAACCGCAAATGATAACTAAATATTTACTCGTTTGCAATACCTAATCGCACAAATAAAGAACAAAAATGGTCACAAATTCAAATATTAACCGTGTATTGTCGATCATTGAAAAAGAAGCAACAAAATGGAAATTACCGGTGGTCAGCGTAATTGCCAATGACGAACAATCGCCATTTCGCGTTTTGATTTCCACAGTATTAAGTTTGCGAACTAAAGATCAAGTGACTGAACAAGCTAGCCTAAGGCTATTTAAAATTGCAGGAAATCCCATAAACATGCTGAAGTTGTCTGAAGAAGAAATTCAGAAACTCATCTATCCTGTTGCCTTTTATCGCAATAAATCCAAAGAAATTTTGAATATTTGCAGGAAGCTTCTTGACGAGTATCAAGGACGAGTTCCGGATACAATTGATGAATTATTAAAATTTAAAGGTGTGGGCCGGAAAACGGCCAATCTCGTGTTGATTCTGGGTTATAATAAGCCGGCCATGTGCGTTGATACACATGTCCATCGAATTTCTAACCGGTTCGGCTATATTAAGACCAAAATTCCTGATGATAGCGAAATGGCATTAAGGAAAAAATTACCGGTAAAATATTGGTTAAAATATAACGATCTACTCGTTGCTTTCGGACAAAATCATTGTAAACCCGTGTCCCCGCTATGCAGTAATTGCAAAGTAAAAAAATATTGTGCGCGCAAAGGTGTAACCATTTCACGTTAAAATGAAAAAAATCTTTTTATTTTTTTTCCTGATGATCAGCGGCCAATCTGTTTTTTCACAGCTTGATACGACTGAACGTGTCCTGAAAATCGAATCAATACGATTTCCGGCGGTAGGTCACTTGTCTGATCAATTGCTTGCCCAATTAACAGGCCTGAGCCTCAATTCCCCGCTTGATGTTGAAAAGTTGCAAATCGCGCAATCTCGCCTAAAAAGCAGTGGTTTTTTTAAAAACGTTCAAATTTTGCCACAACCCGGATCCGGAAAAGGACAAGTGGTTCTCACTATCGATGCTGAAAAGCAGAAATTTCCTTATGTGATTTTTGCGGCAGGTTTATATGATATGGATGGATGGACAGTAACGCCGATCGGTATTCGGCAAAATGTTTTTAGTCGTAGCGGTGAACAACTGAAATTTGATTTTCGAATCGGAGGCCATATCGGAAGTGTTGTTGGTGGGAACGTGAGCGGCTTATACATGGAATATGCCAACAATGGTTTTAACACCAGTCGACTTCCATATTCAGTCAAAGCTTTTATTGAAAAACGCGGATTAGTGTATTACTCTACTCCGCCTGACACAACTCGTAAAAAGTTGCAAAGTTATATTCACGGACTCCGGCGACTCGGTGGCTCTATTACTTTCGATTTTTCAAAAATCATCACACGGGGTTTATTTATAGAATTCAGAATGGCCTCCGTCAAAGCCGATTCGGGCGCCAATGCATTATTTGCAAGCAATCGGTTGGATTTGACATACGAACTGTTGCCCCGAGCCATTCAGCGCGTCATTCAAAAACATTTTTTCTCAAGTTTTGATGTGTATTGGTACCGAGATACCCGTGACAACCGCATTCAACCAACACGAGGAAAATGGACTAAAATTGGCGTAGATATTTCGTCTAAAGCATTTGGCAGTGATTATAGTTTTATCAAATACGAATTGGATTATCGCCGCTATTTTAGAACTTATCGCGCACAAACTTTTGCTATGAGATTTCGCGGTGCTTACATCATGCAAAAAACCGATTTCCTGACGCGCGTTCCTTTTTACGAAAATTATTATCTAGGAGGAACCAACTCTTTACGCGGATATTTAAACTACAGTCTTTCACCGGCCGAAGGCGCCAATAAATTTTATATCGTCAATAGCGAGTATCGGATTCCGCTAATTGGAAATAAATTCCCACAAAACTTTTTAACAGGAATTATTTTCATGGATGTCGGTAATAATTGGTCGAGCAATCAGGAAATTAAATTCAATAATCATGTGGCTGTTGGCACTGGATTCGGGTTTCGGGCGAAAATCCCTGTGATCAATGTCGTCGGTCTCGACATGGGATTTCCTTTGACACGCTCAAGCCGCAAAGAACTGGTTGACGATTTTACTTTACACTTTTTTCTTGGGTATACTTTTTGATGAAATCATATTCAAAAATTTATTTTTCGATTATTATCGCGCTTAACATAACGGCAACTTTTCTATACGGACAAGTCAACGCTATCAAACCGTTTCTTCGTAATGACCGGTTACAGTTTGACGTCAGCTTGGACAATTTTTTCAACGAAAAAGTTACTGGAACTATTTTGAGCGGGTTACCTATGGATATGTCTTTAAACTGGGTATTAACTGATGGAAACTCTGACATTCTCCGAGGCGATCGCGCATTGAAGATTCATTACGATGTTTGGGATGAAGTATTTTCATTACATAATGAGACATCTGAAAAAAAGTTTCCATCGTTTGATTCGTTACAGTCATACATGCGACAGGTGCAGAATATCGATATAACTAATTCTGCAACATTGAATTATGAACGAACTTATACGATTCGATTGCGAATTTTAATTAAACAAATCGGATCGGAACAGGAGCGTACATTCTGGGAATGGCTAAACGATACGGAAGAAAGTTCACTGGATGAAAATTCCGGTAAAGAGCTTCACTTTAGTTTGTCCGGTCTGCTTCAGTTCTTTTTCGGCTCAAGCAAATCTAAAAAGAGCGGCTGGTTTAATTCTCAAAGTTTTAAATTATCTGAATTACCTCGCCAATGATTTTTCAAAAACTCAAAAACCGGTTGATCGCCGCGTTTATTTTTCTTTCCCTTTTTCCGGCGATTCCCCTCTCGTTTTTGTTCCAAAGCATGATGGAAAAGGTTTTCAATCTTGGCTTTAGCCGAAGGATGGAACTGGCGTTAGAAGACGGAGTCAAACTCTCCAGAACTATACTGCAAAATGAAAAAAAAATTTGCCTGGAAAATACACGTCAGCTTATGCAAGCTTCCGACGTACGCCGGTTTCTTGTCACCGTTACGAACACTAAAATTGATAATCGAACTGAATCTCGACGGCTTTATGAATCATTAAAATCAAACGCTTTTAAATTTGATGGGATTGCTGTGCGAGATGCCGATCAGTTAATTTTTATATATTCCAATGACAATAGTATTACTCAAGTATTAAACGACCGAGCATTGTTTAAGGATGCACTTGAAAGTCAAATTATACTATCGGAATACCGTGAAGATGGGCAGATTATTTTGACCGGGCTGCCCTTTTTGACGGCAAATCAAAAGCCAGGGATTTTATTGAGTGTGGTCCAACTTAAATCCGATTTTACCAAACAATCAGAGAATATCTTGGCGGTTTTCCAGTTCTACAAAACGTTCGGACTTGAGCGTGATGCAATTACACGCAGCTTTTTATTCGCATTTTTAACAGTTTATTTACTGATTATAGCCGTTTCAATCGGCATTGCCGTGTTTTTTTCTTCGACGATGACACGGCCAATTCAAGAACTGGTTTATGGTACCGATCAAATTTCCAAAGGTAATTGGGATTACCAAATCGCTATAGAATCCCGTCAAGATGAAATAGGAAAATTGACGAATTCGTTTAATCGCATGGTTTTGGATATCAAACAACAACAGCAGCGGCTGCTTTTTCTCGAAAAAATGTCCACATGGCGGGAAATCGCGCAACGGCTGGCTCATGAAATCAAGAACCCTCTCACCCCTATTCAATTGACTATTCAACAGCTTAAAGATTCATATAAAGGCGACGATGAGCGCTATAGGAAAACTTTAAACGATTGTTATGAAATTGTCCAAGAAGAAATTGAAAGTTTAAGAAATCTTACCAAAGAATTCTCTGAATTTGCCAGAATGCCGGTTTTGGCGTTCAAATCGATAGATTTAACAAAGGTCGTTCGTGATGTTTCAGCTCTATATGCAAAAATTCCTATAGAACTATTGTTGGATGAAATTCCTTCAATTGAAGCCGATATCGAAGCGATTAAAAGGGTGTTGATCAATCTTTTGGAAAACGCTTCTTCGGTAGTAGCATCCAAAAATGATGGTAAGATAGTCATCCGGTTGTATTGTAAAGGCGAGTTCGTTCATATCTCCGTTGCCGATAATGGCACAGGGATTCCAAAAGACCTGCTTGGACGGATTTTTGAGCCGCATTTCTCAACTAAATCTACCGGAATGGGGCTGGGTCTTGCAATTGTAAAAACTATTATCGAAGAACATCGCGGACAAATCAATGTTGAAAGTGTCCAGAATCTGGGTACAACTTTCTTTATCCAGTTACCATTAAAACATATTATTATTTAAAATAAATGGAGTTAATTTATGAATTACTGGATATTAAAAACCGAGCCATCGACCTATTCTATTGATGACCTCATTCGTGACAAAAAAACTGTATGGGATGGCGTTAAAAATCCGTATGCGTTGCACAATATTCGGAGCATGCAAAAAGGAGATCAACTGATGATCTATCATACCGGAGACGAGAAATGTATTGTAGGTTTGGCAGAAGCCGTTTCTACGGCCTATCCGGATCCCAAACATGCTGATTTATCCGTAATTGAGATCCAAGCGATAAAGAAATTTGCTAAAACGGTGACATTAAAAGAGATCAAGGCCGATAGTCAATTTAAAGATCTGAAGCTTGTGAGGCAGCCACGGCTATCGGTAGGCCCAGTTCCGGAAGCTATTTGGAAGGTTTTACTGAAAAAATTGGAATAGCTTTATTGCGTTAATAAACGAAGAGCTTCTGTATATTTCTCTTTAGTTTTGATAATAATTTCGTCGGGTAATTGAGGCGCCGGTGAATTATTATCCCAACGAATAGCGATCAGATAATCTCTCAAAAATTGTTTATCAAAGCTCGGCTGACTTCCTCCGGGCTTATACAAAGCTGCCGGCCAGAACCGGGATGAGTCAGGCGTAAGCAGTTCATCGATTAAAATAATTTCGCCATCTTTAATTCCGAATTCCATTTTTGTGTCGGCAATGATAATTCCCTTTTTCTCGGCAATGGATTGCGCTCTGACGTAAATCTTTAAAGCCATCTCACGTACTTTTTCAGCCGTTTCCTGACCAATCAAATGCTTTATCTTTTCAAACGAAATATTATGATCGTGACCACTTTCCGCCTTTGTTGATGGCGTAAAAATCGGTTCCGACAGCTTTTCTGATTCCATTAAGCCTTTGCCCAGAGGAATTCCACAAATCGTAGAATTTTTTTGATATTCTTTCCAGCCGGAGCCTGAAATGTAGCCGCGAACAATACATTCAACCGGAAGTGGATTGGTTTTGTGAACTAACATACTTCGCTGAGACAAAATTTGCGAATAGGGTTTACATACAGATGGATATTGTTCGACATCTGAAGTTATCAGATGATTAGGCACGATATCTTTGGTTTGGCCGAACCAATATAATGATATCTGAGTCAGAATTTCGCCTTTCTGGGGAACAGGATTCGGCATGATCACGTCAAAAGCAGAAATCCTATCGGTTGCGACAATGAGAAGTTTATCGTCAACTTCATAAACATCCCGCACCTTGCCTCGGCGAAAAAGTTTGAACTCTTTCAAGTTCGTTGTTGGAATTACCATATTTTTCTTATTGCAATTTTATCGGCCGTGACAATGTTTATATTTTTTCCCGCTGCCGCAAGGGCATGGATCGTTGCGGCCAACTTTTTGTTCAGCTTTGACCGGTGTGTGACTGGGTGCTTTCTGTTCCTGCGCCTGTTCACCTCCACCGCTGTAGCCCATTCCATCCGATGATGCATGCACGGTTTTCATGGCGCGTGCGCGCTTGATCATTTGTTGTTCCATCTCTTGAACGGGTTCTGCTCTGAAAACAAATTCAACCGCTTCGGTTGTGATCCGATCCAGCAGTTGCATGAACATGTCAAAACCTTCAGTCTTATATTCGATCAGGGGATCTTTCTGACCATAACCGCGTAAATGGATACCTTCTTTGAATTCCTCCATTTCACGCAAATGTTCCTTCCAACGTTCATCGATGGTTTTAAGAATAGCAATGCGTTCAATGCGCCGCATATTCTCAGAAGTCCATACTTGCTCACGTGTTTCATAACGTCCATCCAGAATTGAACGGAGTTTTTCACTGAATTGTTCTAACCGGATGGAATAAAAATCTTCTTTGCTTATTTGAATACCGCACGTACGAAGTAAAAATTCCTGTAACCCATCCAGATCCCAGTCTTCCGGATGTTGCTGTTTATTGGTAAATTTATCAAACAAGAGCTCGATAAATTCATCCATGATTTCCAGAAATTCAGTTTTAATGTTTTCATTCATCAGCGCACGACGGCGGCGTGAGTAAATGATTTCGCGCTGTTGATTCATTACGTTATCGTATTCCAGCAAACGTTTACGGATGCTGAAATTACGCATTTCGACTTTCTTTTGGGCGCGTTCGACCGCTTTCGTAATCCAGCGGTGTGAAATGACTTCCCCCTCTTCCGCTCCAAGCCGGTCCATAACGCGGGCAATTCTTTCCGATCCGAATAAACGCATCAAATCATCTTCGAGGGAAATAAAGAAAACTGAAGCACCCGGATCGCCCTGCCGACCGCTTCGCCCGCGTAGCTGTAGATCGATTCGCCGTGATTCATGCCGTTCTGTACCGATAATCTGCAGACCGCCTAATTCTTTAATGCCATCGCCTAATTTAATATCCGTACCACGACCGGCCATATTCGTAGCAATGGTGACGGCAAATTTTCGGCCTGCGTTAGCGACAATTTCAGCTTCGCGCTGATTTTGTTTTGCGTTGAGTACTTCGTGCTTGACGCCTTTACGGGTCAACATACGGCTGAGCGTTTCCGAAACGTCCACCGATGTAGTTCCAACGAGCGTAGGTTTACCGTCTTTACAATTTTGCGATACTAAATCAACCACAGCATTATATTTTTCGCGCTTGGTACGGTAAATCTGGTCTTCGTGATCTCCACGGACAATTTTTCGATTGGTCGGAATAACCGTGACATCCAGTTTGTATATTTCCCAGAATTCTGTCGATTCAGTCACTGCCGTACCGGTCATACCGGCCAATTTGCTGTACAATCGAAAATAATTTTGTAACGTAATTGTCGCAAGCGTTTGAGTATCGCGTTCGACTTTGACGCCTTCTTTAGCTTCAATCGCCTGATGCAAACCGTCGCTGTAACGCCGGCCGGAAAGGATACGTCCTGTAAATTCGTCAACGATTTGAACTTTTCCGTCCTGCACAACATATTCGACGTCTTTTTCATAAAGTGAATATGCCGTCAGTAATTTCTCCATACTATGGATACGATCGCTGCGTTCGGAATATAATTTTCCCAATTCGTCTTTCTTGATAACTTTTTCGTGATCACTCAAACCTGAATTCGTGTCAATCTTGATGATTTCATCGGAAAGATCCGGGATCACGAACGTTTCCGGATTCGATGGTGAAAGCGTGTTTCGACCTTTTTCAGTGAGATCGATGGAATGATTTTTTTCGTCGATAGCAAAATACAGCTCTTCGTCGATCTCATGCATTTTCTTATCGCGAAGGTATTCATTTTCGGTTCCTTGAATTAAAGCGGCAATGCCCTCTTCCTTCATGGCTTTCATCAAACGTTTGTTTTTCGGTGCTCCTCGCATTGCCATCAAGAATTTTTTTCCGGCTTCTTTTTCATCTCCGGCTTCGGCTAACTTTTCGCCGTCTGCAACCAGTTGATTCACTAATCGGGTTTGCAAATCAACTAACTTTTTGACCGCGCCGTTCATTTCCTCATATTTTTGATTGGTTGGCGCATCGACGGCGCCGCTGATGATCAAAGGAGTACGAGCTTCATCGATAAGTACGGAGTCTACTTCGTCCACAATGGCATAATAATGTCCTCGGACCTGAACAACATCATCCGGTGATGTCGCCATGTTATCGCGTAAATAATCAAAACCGAATTCGTTATTGGTTCCGTACGTAATATCGCAGCCATAAGCGACCCTGCGCTGTTGCGGATTCATATCATTCAGAATGACGCCAATAGTCAGTCCCATATACTCGTACACGCGTCCCATCCATTCTTTATCGCGAAGCGCCAGGTAATCATTGACCGTCACAAGATGTACACCGCGACCCGTAAGAGCATTCAGATAAATGGGAGCAACAGCCACCAGCGTTTTACCTTCGCCGGTTGCCATTTCTGAAATCTTACCCTGATGCAATACGATTCCGCCTATCAACTGAACGTCATACGGAACCATGTCCCAGGTGATTTGACGCCCACATACATCCCATGACTGCCCTTTCAAACGTTTCATCGCCTGTTTTACGCATGCAAATGCTTCAGGTAAAATATCGTCCAGCACAGCTCTCTCAACATCCGTTAAATGTTTTTCTGCAGCCTTAAGCGAATCAATCAGGTCTTTGGCTTTATTGGGGTCGGCGTTTGACCGAATAGTTTCACGCACTTTTTCTACTTCGGCGGCTTCTTCTACGGTATTATCTTTGATTTTCTTTTTGAACTCAGCCGTTTTTTGTTTTAACTCGTCATCGCTTAACTTTTCAAATTCGGCGTCATAACGATTTATTTCTTCAACGAGCGGCAATATCTTTTTAATATCGCGGACATGTTTGTCTCCGAAAATCGTTTTTAATAATAAATTGATCATGAAATCCGTATGCTCCTGATTATTTATCGTCCCTGGATTAAGCGTTCGGCCAGGTAATCCGGCAGTCCGTTATTTTTGATTTTATTAAAAGTTGTCGTTACATCATATTCCGCACGGACGTGTTTATAACTCCATTCGGTATCATCAAATAAGCCAAAACTAATACGATAATTTCCGTCGCGTGGCTGCCCCACACTGCCAACATTAATGATAAATTGATTTTCCTTGTTAATCTTTTTTGCCTCGGGAGAATTACTATAAATACCCGGGAAATGAGTATGTCCTACGAAACAAATGTTTTCAGTGAAGTGCATAAAGTGCTTTTGAGCCTCTTCATACGTGAAAATATAATGCCATTTTTCCGGATTCATCGGCGTAGCATGTACGAACAAAATATTATCGCGTTTGTATGTATAAGGCAAATTACTTAGATAATTTTTGCTCTCAGCGCTCAGATGTTCTGCTGTCCATAACACAGCTTGTTTTGCAAAATTGTTGAAATTGGCCGCGGCATCCGTATGTAACGCCGCATGATCATGATTGCCTAAAAGTACTACTTTGCAACGCTGACGAATCAAAGTTACACAGGCATCAGGATCGGGTCCATACCCGACCACATCCCCAAGGCAAATGATCTCATCTGCCTTCAATTCGTCAATGACTTCCAGCGCCCGTGTCAATGCTTCAAGATTAGCATGAATGTCCGAAATAACCGCAATAACCATTTTATGAATTTTACTCCTTAATCGAACCTGCAACCAATCCGGCAATTATTTGTCGCTGAAAAATCAAGAACACCAAGATCATTGGAATCGAGGCGATGGATGCGCCGGCCATGAGATGACGGATATCAATATCCTGATAACCGCTGTAAAATGCCAAGCCGACCGGTAACGTCCTCATTGTATCGGAATCAACAAACAAAAATGGAAATAAAAATTGATTCCAGTTATTTACAAAAATATAAATTCCGAGCACAGCGAGGGCCGGTTTGGCAATGGGCATGACAATTTTAAACAGGATTGACCAGTCGTTGGCGCCATCTAATTTTGCCGATTCCTCAATACTCACCGGCAAACTTTCAAAGTATTGTTTCATCAAAAATATCCCAAAAGGATTGACTAACCATGGAACAATCAAAGCCCAATAAGAATCTAGCCATCCCCACGCATGCATCATCACATACATCGGAACCATTACAATTTGCGCCGGGATGATCAGCGTCAATAGCACGCTGGCAAAAATCAGGTTTTTATAAGGAAATTTTTGCCGTGCAAAAAAATAACCTGTCAATGAACAGAAAAGCAAATTGCCGCACGTGACACACAATGCGACTAAAACGCTGTTAAAAAAATATCGCCCAAAAAGGCCAGAATTCCACACATCAACGTAACTTTGAAAAGACCATCCTTGAGTGTAGCCTTTCAACGATTGTCCGAGCATCCAGATCAATGGAAATAAAGAAGCGCCAACCGTTAGCGTCAACGCTGCAATACGAAATATTTTACCTGCCTTTGTCACGTTATTATTCTGAAACTCTGAAACGATACGGTTCAAATTCATTTGTTATTTGGATAAACCGAATGTCTGTGAATCCTTGCTTTTCCAGTTCACGGATAACATTATCGGCGCATGCATCGTCAACATTAAGGATGGTCATGGCTTTGCCTCCCGCTCCTTTTCTCCCAAGCGACATTTGGGCTATATTAATTCCATGATTTCCAAGAATGGTGCCAAGTCGTCCGATCATACCCGGTTTATCTTCATTAGATAAAACCAACATCGCGCCATCGAGGTGTGCATCAAAAATGTAGCCATTGATACCTACAATACGAGGATCATTCTTTCCGTATAATGTTCCCCATAAAAACTGGGACCGGTCATTAGTCACTATCTCAAGCGTTATCAAATGAGTAAAATCCTGATGCTCCGTACTACGTGTTTCTGAAATATCAATGCCCTGTTTTCTGGCAATCGCCGGTGCATTGACAATATTGACTTGCTCGATCATCGTTTTGAAAAGTCCGGCAATCAGTGTTTGCGTCAGCAGATTCGTTGGATGATGCAATACATCGCCAAAATAATGAACGTTGATCTTGCTTATCGGACTGTTGATCCATTGCGAAGCAAAATGTCCCATACGGCTGGTTAACCGGAGATACGCGGCGCTTTTGGAAAATACATCCTGATCGATCGGCATCAAATTGACCGCGCCGGTAATGGTTTTGCCGTTAAGAGCGCTGATTAATTGTTCGGCAATTTGAATAGCGACTTTCTCCTGTGCTTCTTCAGTCGAAGCCCCAAGATGCGGCGTTGTAATGACATTAGGCAATTTAAACAGCGGATGATCGCCGGGCGGCTCAGCGGCAAAAACGTCCAAAGCTGCTCCTGAAACTTTACCGGATGTCAAGGCTTCCTGTAAAGCCGTCTCGTCTATAATTCCTCCCCGCGCACAATTAACGATTTTAACGCCGTCTTTGCACTGCTTTAAAGTATCGTGATTGATCAGATTTTCAGTAGCTTTATTCAACGGCGTGTGAATAGTAATGTAGTCTGACGAAGCAAAGAGTTCATTTAAAGAAACTAAACGAATTCCAATTCTCTCGGCTTCTTCATTTGAAAAAATCGGATCGTAACCGATCACATTCATACCAAATGACTTCATGCGGATCGCCACTTCGCGCCCTACTTTGCCGACGCCCAGCACGCCCAGCGTTTTTTCAAATAATTCAGTTCCGGTAAATTTTGATTTTTTCCATTCGCCTTTTTTCACGCTTTGATCGGCTTGCGGAATATTCCGCGACAACGCCATGATCATTGCGATCGTGTGTTCGGCTGTTGAAATAGTATTGCCGCCGGGTGTGTTCATTACGACAATTCCGCGCTGAGTAGCGGCTTCGACGTCGATATTATCGACGCCGGCACCGGCACGGCCGATGATTTTAAGAGACGTTCCGGCTTCGATAAGTTTAGCGGTCACTTTGGTTGAACTCCGAACGACCCATGCTGAATATTGCGGAACAATGGCCAATAATTGTTCTTGAGTTAATCCGGTTTTGTAATCAACCTCAAAGTTTGTTTGAAGTTTTTCGACGCAAGCCGAAGACATTTCGTCGCTGATTAAAATTTTCATGTTCAATAGTACAGTTATAAATGAAATCGCTCCGGAAAATCGGTTCGTTTAACCGGAGCGAAGATACTAAACGGCTTTAATTTATGCAATCAGGAATTGGATTCGTTAATCAGTTCCCGTTCGAATTTACCATTATCGCTGACCGGTTTTTCGCCTAAAATTTCCTCGATTGCTTTTTTATCGAGAACTTCTTTGGCCAGCAATTGTTTAGCCAACTCTTCGAGCTTATTGCGTTTTTCGTTCAAAAGATCTTTGGTTTTTTGATAGGCTTCATCGATAATGCGTTTAACTTCCGCATCAATAAGCCGCGCGGTGTCTTCGCTGTATGATTTCATATTGACACCGCCAAGGAAATTTTGTTGGCTATTATCCGTAAAAGACACGTTGCCGAGTTTTTCACTCATGCCGTACGTGGTAACCATACGCGTGGCGATTTCTGTCACTCGTTCAAGATCATTGGAAGCTCCGGTGGATATCTGATTAAATACGATGTCTTCTGCCGCCCGTCCACCGAGCAAACTGCACAAACGTTCAATCAATTCATCGCGCGACAATAAATAGCGATCTTCTAATGGCGTTTGTAACGTATACCCTAAAGCCCCGATTCCGCGAGGCACAATCGATACTTTGTGAACAGGGTCGGCATTTTTCAGATAGTGCCCGACTATCGCATGGCCTGCTTCGTGATAAGCAACAATATTACGTTCACGCGGGCTAATGATCTTATTTTTCTTTTCCAAGCCGCCGATGACGCGTTCGATGGCTTCCTGGAAATCTGTCATGGCAATACGTTCTTTATCTTTTCGTGATGCGAGTAACGAGGCTTCATTGCATACGTTAGCAATTTCGGCACCGGCAAAACCGGGCGTCTGTGCGGCCAAAGCTTTCAAATCAATGTCGTCAGCGAGCGGCATGCCTTTGGTATGAACTTTAAAAATCTCAACGCGTGCATTCAAATCCGGGCGATCCAAGACGATTTGGCGGTCAAAACGTCCGGGACGTAATAATGCAGCATCAAGAACATCCGGACGATTGGTCGCGCCCATAATAATAACACCTTTGTCCGAATTGAATCCATCCATTTCAACCAATAATTGATTGAGCGTATTTTCGCGTTCATCATGCCCGCCCATTACGAAACCTTTGGCACGGCTGCGTCCGATGGCGTCAATTTCGTCGATAAAAATGATACACGGCGCTTTGGATTTAGCTTCACCGAAAAGATCACGCACACGCGCCGCACCCACACCGACGAACATTTCAACAAAATCCGAACCGCTTAGATTGAAAAAAGGCACATTAGCTTCGCCGGCTACAGCCTTAGCCAATAAAGTCTTGCCGGTTCCCGGAGGCCCGACTAATAAAACGCCTTTAGGCAATTTTGCACCAAGCTTGGTATATTTTTTAGGGCTTTTAAGAAAATCGACAATTTCGCGCACTTCTTCGATCACTTCATCGACTCCGGCCACATCCTGAAATGTCACGCGGCTTCGCGGATCGGCAGCGTAAATCTTTGCTTTACTTTTTCCAATGTTCATCACGTTAGCGCCGCCGCTCATTCGGCGAAATATGAATCCCCACAACATAAAAAGCAGCAGCAACGGAAAAATCCAATAGATTAGAATGTTCTCCAGCCAATTACTGTCAATCACTCCTTTATAATTAACGCCGGCTTTTTGCAGATCTTCAACCAATTTGTCATCTGAAAGCGTGGTAACGATAAATGGTTTTCGAAGATCTTTCTTGAAAGCTTCAAAAATATTACCGCTGCGAATGCGCTCAACTATATCGGTCGTTTCATCGGTCTGTTGATCCTGAACTGCGGCAAGGCTGTCAGGCAATTTGAATTTGCCGTAAATTTTTTCATTGGTAATCTGAACTTCATCGATTTGGCCAGCGCTTAAATAATCGCGAAATTCTTTATAAGTGATTTCTAAGTCCGGATGCGATGAAAATAAAATCGGGTTGAGCAATACGAAAAGAAGCAAAATACCCAGAATAATCGGAATTTGTAATTTCTGTTTGTCCATATTTTCCTTTCAGGAAAATGTTAGGCGTGAATCAATTTTTTCTTTTTAGCTTACTTTTGGCGCCATTATTCCGCGCTGTTCCGTTTTTAGAATTTTTCGAATGAAGGTTCAGAGCATGTTCCATGACTTGAGTCACTTCGTTGACAAATAAAAATTTCATTTCTTTGCGGATCTGTTTGGGCACTTCGTCGACGTCTTTCTCATTTTTATCCGGTAAAATAACCGTTTTGATTCCAGCCCGGTGTGCGGCCAAAACTTTTTCTTTAACGCCTCCTATCGGCAGTACTGCACCTCGTAAAGTCACCTCGCCGGTCATCGCTATATCTTTACGGACAATAGTGTCTGTCAACAGCGATAAAATCGCTGTGAACATAGTAATACCGGCTGACGGTCCGTCTTTTGGAATTCCTCCGGCCGGAACGTGAATATGAATGTCAATTTTATCGAAGTCGTCGGGAATTCCCAGTTCATCGGCTTGCGAGCGAATCTGGCTTAACGCGGCTACAGCAGATTCTTTCATAACGTCACCGAGTTGTCCGGTGAGTGTAAGGCTACCCTTTCCTTTCATTTTGGTCGCTTCAATAAAAAGGATATCGCCGCCGGCGGCTGTCCATGCCAAGCCGGTAACCACACCGGGCTTTTTGATTCGTTCGGCTGCTTCAGAATAAAATTTTATTTTTCCGAGGTAGTGATCAACACTCTTCTTATCCACCGTTTTTTTAGTCAACTTGCCTTCAGCCACTTCTCTTGCAACGGCACGGCAAATGGCCGCTATTTCACGTTCAAGATTACGCAAGCCTGCTTCACGTGTATATTGATGAATAATCATCTTGATCGCATCGGCATTAAATCTAACCTGATTTCCTTTCAATCCGTGTTCAGCAATTTGTTTCGGAATAATAAATTTATTCACGATATGCATTTTCTCTTCTTCAGTATACCCCGGAATCTCTATCAATTCCATGCGATCGCGCAAAGCCGGTAAGATTGGATCGGCGAGATTCGCTGTTGCAATGAACAGTACTTTTGAAAGATCGACCGGAACATCCAAATAGTGATCACTGAAAGAATTATTTTGTTCGGGATCCAATACTTCCAGTAAAGCACTGGACGGATCGCCGCGAAAATCCATACCGACTTTGTCAATTTCATCCAACATAAAAACAGGATTGATCGTTCCGGCCCGGCGTAAACCCTGCACAACCCGGCCAGGTAAAGCTCCGATGTACGTCCGGCGATGCCCACGAATTTCCGCTTCATCGCGAATGCCTCCAAGCGACATCCGGACGAATTTCCTTCCCAAGGCATTGGCAATCGATCGGCCTAATGACGTTTTACCTACTCCCGGAGGTCCTACGAAACAAAGAATTGGACCACGCATGTCATTTTTAAGTTTGCGAACAGCTAGATATTCCAAAATGCGATTTTTGACTTTTTCCAGACCGTAGTGATCCGCCTCCAAACGCTTATGGGCGTCATTAATCTGAAGATTGTCTTCCGTAGCAGTCGTCCATGGCAACTCAATCAGCCAATCAATGTATGTTCGCGATACAGTATATTCTGCCGCCATCGGTGACATTCTGGAAAGCCGTTCTACTTCTTTCTTAGCGACTTCCATAGCTTCTTTTGGCATTTTCGCTTTTTCAATCTTTTCACGGAGTTCCTGAATTTCCGGATTGCTCGACTCTGTCTCGCCAAGTTCGCGTTGAATTGCTTTCAATTGTTCGCGAAGATAATATTCTCTTTGAGTTTTACTGATCTCATCCTGAACATCAGATTGAATTTTATTACCCAGTTCCAGCGTTTGGAGAACACGATTCAAAACGACATGGGCTTTTTCCAAACGTTCTTTGACATTAAGGGTTTGCAACAATTCCTGCTTTTCGGATGTTGAAATATTCAACGATGCGATCGCGACATCGGCCACGCGCGCCGGTTGTTGAATATTGAGAATCATGGACGTCTGTTCGGCCGTTATATAGGGCGCCAAAGAAGCCATCTTTTGGAAAATATTTTTGATATTCAGTACCAACGCGTCTACTTCAATATCACTTGCTTCTACGGGAATTTCGTGAAGCTCTTCAATTTGAGCAATCCAATACGGATCATCTTGCAAAAATTCGGTCAGTTTGACGCGTTGAACACCCTGAACAATTACACTTTTACTGCCGTCAGGCATGTCGAAGACTCGCATGATCGTCGCGGCAACGCCGTATTCATACATGTCTTTAGGAGATGGATTTTCGACGCCGCTGTCAATCTGCGCGACGACACCCACCAGCCGGTTTGCATCGGAATGTTCTGAAACAAGCTTCAACGTCTTATCCCGACCAATGGATAAAGGCATAATTTGTTGCGGGAAAAGCACGGTATTACGCAACGGTATGATTGGCAGCGATGTAGGCAGTTGATTCTTTTTTTTCTTTTCTTTGGTCGAAATTTGCTCGTCCAGATTTTTAGTCATCATTCATTCCTTTGTAGATTCACTGCATCATGTATAGAAGAAGAGCACCAACCCCGGCATCGGGATTGATGCTCTTAAGTTGCTTTCAAATTATTAATTAGACTTATCGCACGTTTACGGTTAGTTAGGTACGCTGAAGGCAATAAATAACGAACCGCCGCGTCGATTGATCAGGAATAGCGCCGTATCGCCTTTGCCGATTTCGCTGATCGCATCATTAAAATCTTTTATGCTTGTAATATCTTTACGACCGATACGTTTGACAACATCGCCTTCGCGCAATCCGCCGCGATAAGCGGGACCATTTTGGTCTACTTGTGTAATAATCACGCCTTTTTCATTCGGATTGACGCCGTATTTATTAGCAATATCTGCATTCAATCCTGAGGCGTTTATTCCAAGCCTCACTGAACTGTTCTTCGCAGGCACGTCTTCTTCTTTGATAGTCGGAACTTCTCCCGGCGCTTCGGCCAGTGTTAATTTAACGTTCATTTCCTTACCATCGCGGAAAACGGTTAGTTCGACGTCAGAGCCCGGTCTTTTTTGAGATACCGTTTTACGTAATGCTGTCGCATCGTCGATGACTTTGCCGTCCACTTTCAAAATAACATCGCCCGTTTTTAAGTTTGCACGGTCGGCAGGACTGTCTTTGACAATCTGGTTGATGACAGCGCCTTTGGCATCTTTGAGATTCAGAGCTTTGGCGACGCTTTCATCGATATCTTGAATACCGACGCCAACGTAACCTCTCGAAACTTTTCCGTTTTTGACAATTTGTTCCAAAATATTTTTGGCGGTATTGGCCGGGATAGCAAAACCGATTCCTTCATAACCGCCACTGCGGGATAAGATAGCTGTATTAATTCCCAACAACTCACCGCTCATATTGACCAAAGCGCCACCGCTATTACCGGGATTGATCGCGGCATCTGTCTGGAGAAAATCTACGTCCGTATCCAAACCCACCGACGAACGAGACATACCGCTGATAATACCGGCTGTTACAGTCTGACTTAACGACTTACTAAACGGATTACCTACAGCAATCGCCCATTGTCCGACTTTGACATTGTCGGAATTGGCCATTTTGATTGCAGGCAAACCTTTTTCATCGATTTTCACAACCGCAATATCGGTTCTTGGATCGCGGCCGATCAGTTTTCCTTGATAAGATTTTCCACCAGACAAGGTGACGGTAATTTTATCCGCTTCGGCAATAACGTGATTATTAGTCAGAACGTATCCGTCTTCACTCACAATTACGCCGGAGCCCAAGCCCTGCAATTTCTGCTCTTGTTGTTGTTGTCCGCCGCGGGGAGATCCAAAAAAGCGTTTAAAAAGATCATCACCGCCAAAAAAATCACCAAAAGGATCTTCATTGCCAAACGGCGAGTAATTGACTTTCACGGTCTTTTCAGTTTCTACGGTTACGACGCTTGGCGTCACATATTCAGCGACCGTTGAAAAACCTTCTCCAAAATCTTTCATCGCCGCCATTTTTTCTTCTAATTGCGTACGTCGTTCTGAATCAGCGCTGGCACGGCCGCTGTGAATCATATTGAAATTCGCCGTCAATAAGATGCCGGCAATCACGCCAATCAGAATTAAAATAACACTGACCAATACGCGGGATGATTTTGCTGCTAACATTGACAACCTCCAAAATTTTCTGACAAATTTAGTTGTTTGTCATTATTTTACGAAATCGATTTTAAAATGTTTTTTGTTAACCCAATGTCAAATTTTTTTTACATTCTTTACAAATAAAACTACCACTTCATTTCCGATGCTTTCGCAAATTCTTCCAGTAACTCTCTTTGCTTCTTCGTCAAATTTTTAGGAACTGCAACAGAAACCATAACATACATGTCGCCCGTACCTTTAGGAGAGCGAACGCCTATCCCCGGCAATTTCAACATCGTTCCGCTTTGCGTTCCGGGAGGAATCTTAACATCAATTTTTGTATCGTAGACCGTTCGAATGCGCATGGTACTTCCCAAAACAAGCTGAGCATAATTTGCCGGGATTTCGCAATAAACATCCAGCCCTTTACGCGTAAAAAAATTGTCAGGTTGAACCCGAACTGTTATGACGATAGCTCCGTCAGCATGATAAGCCGGATTTTTTATACGAACATTTTCTCCGTCAGCAACACCTTCGGGTAATCGTACGCGCAATGGCTGACGGGTTCCGTTGGCCAAAGTAAAGTCAACATCTCCCCCGTGAATCGATTTCTCAAACGGAATAGTAAGCTCGACATGCATATCGCGGGATGAAGTTCGTGATTCAGCTTTGGGGGAGCTTCCAAAAAACATCTCATCCAATAAGTCTGCAAAACTTTCACGGGGCTTCGAACCGCCCATATTAAAATTTTTCATAAATTCTTTAAGATCGAAGTCTGTGAAATCCGTTTGATAATTGTCATACTGATGGCCTTTTCGCGAGCTATATCGACGCATTGCGTCGTATTGTTTCCGTTTTGCCGGATCACTCAACACATTGTAGGCTTCAGACATTTCTTTGAATTTATCTTCAGCCGTTTTATTACCGGGATTTTTATCCGGATGAAATTTTTTTGCCAGCTTCTTGTACGCCGTTTTGATTTCCTCTTCACTCGCTGATTCCGTCACACCCAATATGTTGTAATAATCCTTATTCATCGTATTTTACCAATTGAGTCATCGGAAATGACAAAAAAATTTTCAATGTGATCGGGAATCAGTGTTTCTCCATTGTTGAACGTTAATAAATGTTCTTCAACTTTACTCAAGACACCGTCGATATGATGATTATTTTTCAAAACAATCCTGATCTTCTTTCCAATCAAACTTTTTAAAACTTCTGTTCGGGACATACTTAACTTTTGTTTAATAAGCCAACAGACCCTGTTCAGCCGCAAACTCTTTCAAGCGCGACACGCGTTGCTCTGTCGTCGGATGCGTACGGAATAAACTCATGAGACCGCCGCCGGTTAATGGACTAATAATAAACATGTGCGCTGTTGCCTGATTTGATTCCATCGGCAAACGATGGTTGGCGTTTTCAAGTTTGATCAGCGCATTGGCCAAAGACATTGGCTGTCCGCTTATTTCCGCACCCACGCGATCCGCAAGAAATTCACGCGAACGTGACACAGCAAGTTGAATTATTGTCGCAAGAATCGGCGCTAAAATTGCCAGAAACAATGTTGAAATAAAGCTGCCGCCTCGTTCGTCGTCATCCGAACTTCTCCCGAATCCGCCGAAGATTGCCGCCCACTGTGCCATCTGAGCGATATATGCAATGGCACCGGCTATCGTCGCTACGACTGTGCTGATCAGGATGTCGCGATTCTTAATGTGCGCCAATTCATGCCCGATGACACCGGCTAATTCATCTTCGCTCAAACGATTGACGATACCTTGCGTCACCGCTACGACGCCGTTTTCCGGATTACGCCCTGTCGCAAAGGCGTTGGGGGTGTCAGACGGAATGATGTATACACGCGGCATCGGTAATTGTGCATTCTGTGCGAGCCGCTGAACTATATTGAATAATCGCGGCGCATCGTTATACGTGATTTCCTGAGCGCCGTACATTTTAAGAACAATTTTATCGCTGAACCAATAACTTACAAAATTCATCACTCCGGCAATCACCAAAGCGATGAGAGCGCCGCTCTGTCCGCCAACCATGCTGCCGATCAGCATCAATAACAGTGTCAAGAGCGTCAAAAAGAACATAGTTTTGAATGTGTTCAAAAACATCGAATAACCTTTTTGTTAAATGAGCACCCGAGTGTTACTCAGGTTTTTTTTTCGAGTCTTTCTTCCCGTTGTTGTTATTTTTGTAATCGGTGATGTAGAATCCGCTTCCTTTAAACATCAAGCCGCCGCCCGATCCAATAATTCGTGAGGCTTTTTCGCCACACGTCGGGCAATTTGCCACGGGCTCTGAGTTGATGCTTTGGAATTCCTCAAATTCGTGCCCTTTCGGACATTTATAGTCGTACGTCGGCATCGCATCACCTCTTATTTTTTATCTTTGTCATCAACGACTTCATAATCAGCTTCTTCGACTTTTTGTCCCTGTTGAGTATTGGTTTCATTCCCGCCTGTAGCCTGTTCTTGCTGCGCGCCGGCACCGGCTTGATACATTTTCGCAGAAACATCGTTCCATACCTTCGATAACGATTCCGTTGCTGCCTTGATGGTATCAGTATTGTCCGTAGCGATCGCATCTTTCAATTTCTGAACTTCACCTTCCAATTTGCTCTTGGAATCGGCATCAACTTTATCGCCGAATTCTTTGATATTTTTCTCGGTCTGATAAGCAAGATTTTCCGCCTGATTCTTGACATCAATTTTTTCACGACGTTTACGGTCTTCTTCCGCGTGTTCTTTCGCCTGATTAACCATCCGTTCAATTTCGTCATTGTTGAGACCTGAAGACGATTCGATCCGGATACTCTGTTCTTTTCCGGTTGCCTTGTCTTTGGCCAACACGTGTAAAATACCGTTGGCATCAATATCAAACGTCACTTCAATTTGCGGTACGCCACGCGGAGCCGGAGGAATGCCGATCAATTCAAATCGTCCGATTTCGCGATTATCGGCAAACATTTGCCGTTCACCTTGTCCGACACGAATCGTAACGGCCGTTTGACTATCCGCCGCTGTCGAGAAAATTTCACTCTTTTTTGTCGGAATGGTTGTGTTACGCGGAATCATCGTTGTAAATACGCCGCCCAAAGTTTCGATACCTAATGACAACGGTGTTACATCTAATAAGAGAACGTCCTTGACTTCTCCTGCTAAAACCGCACCTTGAATGGCTGCGCCAACTGCAACTACTTCATCCGGATTGACACCTTTATGCGGCTCTTTGCCAAAAAGTTTTTGTACCAATTCCTGGATCTTCGGAGTACGAGTAGAACCCCCGACTAAAATCACTTCATCGATTTCAGAATATTTTAATCCGGCATCCTTCATTGCTTGTTCAACCGGCCCTATCGTTCGCTGAATAAGATCGTCGCAAATTTGTTCGAATTTCGCACGCGTCAGTGTCAGATCGAGATGCTTCGGAATGCTGTCTACGGCAGTAATATACGGCAAATTAATTTGCGTTTGCATGGAACTGGACAATTCGATTTTAGCCTTTTCAGCGGCATCCTTCAAACGTTGAAGTGCCATGGGATCTTTGCGAAGATCAATGCTTTCAGCTGAACGGAATTCGTCGGCCATCCAGTTGATAACACGTTCGTCGAAATCATCGCCTCCCAAGTGCGTATCACCGTTCGTCGATAATACTTCAAACACTCCGTCGCCGATTTCAAGAATCGAAATATCAAAAGTACCGCCGCCCAAGTCATACACGGCAATTTTTTCATTTGATTTTTTATCGAGACCATATGCCAGCGCAGCTGCCGTAGGCTCATTGAGAATACGCAACACATTAAGCCCGGCAATTTTGCCGGCATCTTTTGTTGCTTGGCGCTGTGCATCGTTAAAATAAGCAGGAACGGTAATTACGGCATCTGTAACTTTTTGTCCCAAATAATCTTCAGCAGTTTGTTTCATTTTTTGAAGAACCATCGCTGAAATTTCCGGCGGTGAAAACACTTGATCCGTAATCTTTACCCGCGCGACATTATTATCGCCGGAAATTACTTCGTACGGGACTTTTTTACGTTCTTCCGTTACTTCATCAAATCGCCGTCCCATAAAACGCTTGATCGAAAAAATTGTATTTTTCGGGTTGGTGATCGATTGACGCTTAGCGGGATTTCCGATAACGCGTTCACCGGCTTTTGTAAAAGCCACGATGGACGGCGTCGTACGTCCGCCTTCAGAATTTGCAATTACGACCGGTTGACCTCCCTCCATAATCGCCACGCATGAATTGGTCGTTCCCAAGTCAATTCCGATTACTTTTCCTTTTGCCATGTTGTTTCCTCCTTAATAAGAGCACCGTATTACATACGGCATATTTTTATATTAAATTACTTAAAATTGATTTTGTATTTGCACTCCATCACACGACCCAATTTAGCAAATGACATACCGATATAAAACATTAAGTCACAATTGTTTTTATTTAGTTTAAAATTTGCAAAACTTTGAAGCAATGCAAAATTGTCATAAAATAAATTTTAATACGGACAAAATGTCTTGAATTGATTATTTTGGCAGTGAAGTAAATCTGCTTGCTTATTTTCAAATTTTATATAGATTACCGATACCGAAAAAATTCACTATAATTCACCATGATAAACTTATTCAAATTTTTCTGCTTAATTCTATTTTCAAGCCACACGTTTGGACAAATTCAGTATAACTTACATCCCACCACTTCATTAAATAATAAAGCGTTTGTTTTTTTTAACGGAACGATTGATAGTGCGTACTCATTCCCCGGTAATTTGGCAAACGGTAATGAAAACCTTGAGCAACGCGTAATCGATGTGATCAATGCGGCTCACCAAAGTATTGACCTGACTTCTTACGAATTAAACAGTTTGAATATAGTTGTAGCTTTGTGCAGAGCCCATGAACGTGGCGTACGAGTGCGAATCATATTTGATGATGAAGCTGCTCCAAAAAATAATTCCGAATTGTGGAAAACGGCGCGGCAATTATTAGAGAAACGATATAAAATTCCAATCATGAGCGATGCCGGTTGGCCGTGGGTACAATCCAAAGCCAACTATTACAAAGGACACCGTGCTCAAATGCATCATAAATTCCTCATCGCCGATTATCTTTCACCCGATTCGACAGATGATGTCGTTATTACAGGTTCTTATAATTTCACTATTACCGGCCTCGTAAGCATGCAAAATATGATTCAAGTTCAAAGCCGGGCCTTGGCGAAAATTTATACTGAAGAATTTGAGATCATGTGGGGCGGTTCATCATCGGTACCGGATACCAGTGCTGCCAGATTTCATCAATACAAAAACAAAGTTTCCAGTAATCGAATTACGCTCAATGGCACTATGATCGATGCGTATTTTACACCGATGAATTTGAAAGCAGGAAAAACCAGTTTTCTCGATTTATTGGCTGATCTGGTTACCAAAGAAACGCAACATGACATTAAAATTTGTGCATTTTCATTTAGTACGGGAATTGAAATCGATGAGGCGATCAAAGAAAAATTTGATAAGAAAGGCCTTGATCTTAAGGCCGTGTTTGAGCCGTCGTTGGGCAAGCAGTATTGGAGCTTGTATTCTGCAATGACACAAAACGAGAAATCAAAAAAACCATGGGAAAAAAAGGCCGAGGCCTATCTGGCCGTCGAAGACCGTCATTTACATCATAAATATATATTGATCGACGCTGAGAATCCCGATACCAATGATATTCCGATCGTCATTACGGGATCGTTAAATTTTAGCAAGAATGCCAATGAAGTTAACGATGATAATTTTCTTATTATAAGAGATCGGAAGATTGTGAATCAATATCTGCAGGAGTTCTATGCAAGGTTCATCCGCGCCAAAGATAGTTCAAAATCTATTAAAGCATCAGATGAGATGGATGACGGTAATATTGAAGATTAATATGATTTGAGAATGATTTGCTTATGAAACACTTCCTCGAATAGCCCTTTTTTCATATTTACCGCCCACATTTCCAATTCCAAATTAACCCCCGATCGTACTATCAAAATTACCCTTCTTGGCTCAATTTTACATTTAACGGAAGCAACAACGCCATTGTGAGTTCTGTCCAGCCCATCGGCTATGCGGAGCAGGCCTGAAAGTTTTCTCACAAGCAATTGATCTTTTGGAGCAAGCGCTGCAAACCCCTCATGTTTGGTTTTCGGATGGCTTTTTCGGTGATAACGCGCGATGTTCGCTATGATCTCTTTTTCGTGATCAGTAAAACCTGAAAGCTCAGAATTGCGAATCAGGTAATACGAGTGTCGATGGTGCTGTGCGTGCGATACGAAAAAACCTATCTCGTGCAAAATGGTCGCATACTCCAGGAATTCTCGTTCTCGTTCTCCCAGTTTATGGAGAGATTTTAATTGATCGAATAGTGACAAAGCAATGCGTACGGTATGTTCAGCATGTTTGGCGTCATTGTGAAAAAGCTCCGATAAACGTTGAACACTTTTATAACGAATATTTGCTAAATGATGTGCATGATCACCTTGATAAATTCGATTTTGTAAATAATCATAAATGATGCCTTCTCTCAGTGCAAACTCGGACACTGTAAGGCGCTTAATTCGCAGAGCCTTAAACGATTCTTCTAACACCATCGCACCGGCAACGATCACGTCGGCTCTTTTCGGATCAAGCCCTCGAATTTTTAATCGATCTTTAGGTGTTTTTGCCTTCAGGATCATTTTTACAATTTCTGACAATTCATCACGTGTAAACGAAAAATTGTTTAATTGCGTGTTCAAAATTTCACCACGCAAGCCTTTAATCATATTGGCAACATTTTGTATAGTTCCAGAACTTCCAATGGCAAAATCATATTTGTATGCGCGCATTTCACGGCTCAATGATGATAGAAATCCACGTATGTGTTCCCGGCAAGTTTCAATATCTTTTTCACGTAAACT
Organism: bacterium; assembly: GCA_019695335.1. Classification (NCBI taxonomy): domain Bacteria; species bacterium. The sequence continues at coordinate 43,676 of JAIBAF010000003.1, read as the reverse complement.
ATCGCGCTTAAAAAAACGCTCAGTCAGCCGGATATGTCCTAATTTCAGACTGTTCGACAACACTGCTTCTCCGCGTTTGCCAATAAGATATTCCACGCTCCCGCCGCCAATATCGATCATCAAAATTTGGTTATCGAATACCGGTAATGCCTGCAAAATTCCAAGATAGATCAACCGTGCTTCTTCGACGCCCGATACGATTTCGACATCGATTCCGGTGGCATCGTGAATGCGTTTGACGAATTCCGCCTGGTTCAGCGCTTCCCTCACCGCACTTGTAGCCACAGCCCGAATTGGCGCATTGAAAGACTGCGCAATCCCGGCATAACGCTTCAATGCCGCAACGCCACGCTGCATGGCTTCAGGTGAAATTAATTTCATATCTTTGCCGCCATGACCAAGCCGGACATTTTCTTTTGCCCGGTCAATAATCTTGAATTTGCCGTCAGCCAAAATTTCTACAACCACTAAATGAAAAGAATTTGTTCCAATATCGATGGCGGCCAAGTAGGTATTATTTTTTTTCCGATGTGTTATTAAACGGCTGGCCAAATTCATTACTTACCTATCAGTTTTAATTGTTTCGGAGTCAGAAACCATTTTATTTCACCCATCGGGCTGGGTTGGAGATGCGAAATTTCAATTTTACATAAGCTTCCTTTTTTGAATGGAAGACGCAATTTAAGATTACCGATGAAAAATCCAGCCAGATATCCCATTTCAGGTTCGTGTCCAACCAAAAGGATTTCATCCTCAAAATTAAACTGTTTCAAATCATCAAGTAAATGACTACGTGAAGCCGGAATGCCCAATGCTTTGCATTCCTGAAGCTTTCCTCTGCAATCAAGAATTTCAGTCACGACTTCTGCTGTTTGTTTGGCTCGAATCAACGGACTTGCCAAAATTTTCGTAAACTGAATTCCAAGATTTTTCATTCCTTTTGCCTCAAGGCGCATTTCTTTATTGCCTTCTTCAGTAAGGGGTCTTTCAAAATCTGATTTGATTCCTGGTCCGATGTCTGCAGCAATTCCATGCCGTAACAGGTAAATATTCATGACAATCCGTTCTCAATATTATTCTGAAGTTCTTCCTTGAATCCGATAGAATATTGGCTCCAAAATTTTATAAAATTATTGTAAGCGTGAACACGTTCATTCATACGAAGGACCGACAGCTTGATGAGGCCGGGAATGACATCTTGCACTTTGATTTGCTTGTATGAATCGATCAATATTTTTGTTTCATCAATTGTTTCAACTGTTTGGATCAACGACAGCCATGTATTCAAATGAGATTTAGAAAATTTCTTTATCGCTGACCGCAACGCTTCAATCATAACATCTCCGTCATGAATAGAACCTAATTGATCCTGCAAAAGCTTACACGTATCAATAAAAGGACGGAGCTTTTTATCAAAACAATTATCGAATACTTCCAAAACATAGCGCAGATGTTTGACTGCTATTCTCATCTCGTGCAATGCACTGATCTCTAGCGGACGCCTGCATACAACATCAAATTCATACACAGCCATTATCTTTGATCCGATTACCTGTCGTGAAAGTGCGCGTAAATCAGGTAATTCCGGCGCCGTCATGATCGACAGCTTAATAGTTTCGTTAAAAACATTTTCAATGAGATCAATATTTGCATTGGAAAATTGATCAGTAATTTTGAGTCCCTCTTGCCGACGTTTTGTGCGGTAACTTTCTAAAAAATACTGGACTCCTTTTTGTTCACGGATACTGATTTTAGGAAGATACGCTGCAATATGTTCAATTGTAACATCCAGATCGCGTGCTATACCGCACAGACGTGCAAATTTTTTAAACTGATCAAAAGGCACCGACGAATGTTTGTTAAGATAAGGAGAAAAGATGGTTATTGCCGCACGCAATCTTCGGGTTGCTACTCTGAAATCATGAACAGCGCTTAAAGTCTGACGGCGCTTGATACGTTCAAACTGCAATTTCCATTGTTGAAACCGAGTCGTCAAAATTGCGCTAGCACCTGCATCTACTGGCATTGTTGCAGTGATATGGCTTATTTTCCAGGTTAATCCCGTTATCAGGCTCCAAATTTTTTCAGTTTACCGGCATTGGCCAGGGCCATTTCCATAATATAGTATGAAGGAAAATTACTGAGTTGGCCTTTGGTGCATTCTAATTCATTAAAAGCGCCGGCATCATCGATTCCACACACTTTTGAATGCAATAAGAATGGCACCGGATGCCAACTATGGCTTTTCATCGGAGGAGGCGTTGAATGGTCGCCGGTTATCATTATGACATCGGGTTTGAGATCAAGAACCATCGGAATAAAGCGATCGACCTCTTCCATAATTTTGATTTTACCTTCCGGATTTCCGTCTTCTCCGTACGAATCCGTCTTTTTAACATGCAAAAAGAAAAAATCGTATTGGGACCAATGAGTTTTTAACGTTTCAAATTCGTCTTTGATTTCCATTCCAGTAGTCAAAACATCCATCCCCACTACGCTAGCTACACCGCGATACAATGGATAGCTTGCAATACATGCAGCAGTTAGATCGTATCGTTCTTTCATGCTGGGCACGTGCGGCAGTACTGAAAATCCCCGCATCAAAACAGCATTGGCTTTAGGCTCACTTTTTAAAACTTGACCGGCCAGAGCAATAAATTTATCCGCAATTTGTGCCATGCGCTTCGATGATTCGGAACGCGGATTGGCGTGAAGCGATTTGACACCTGTAACTTGCGGGTCCGTATCATCGATATATCCGTCGAGATTTTTTCCTCGAAAAACGACAACAAAACGGTATTGCTCGCCCGCTTTAATAATGACTTCAACATCATCTATTTTTTGGATATTTTTTTTTAAGAGTTCACAGAGGCGAACACATTCTTCGGTTGGAATCCTTCCGGCGCGCCTATCCGTTAGAAGTCCGTTCCCATCTATCGTAGCAAAATTACACCGTGTTGCAACATCGCCGGCTTGCAGTTTCATATCTAAACCGAGCGCTTCCAGCACACCACGACCAATTTGGATATTATTATCGGTCGGATTATAACCAAATAATGAAAAATGCGCAGGCCCGCTCCCAGGCGTAATACCATATGAAACCGGCATAATACGTCCGCAAACGGATTCTTTGGCCAGTTGATTCATATTTGGAATATTAGCTGATTCTAATTCGGTTTTGCGATGTTCTTTCGTCCGAATACCGCCAAGACCATCCATAACTATCAGGATAATTTTTGAATCAGTTTTTTGGATCAAACTTTTGATGAGTTCATTGTGTGTCATAAAAATTCCCCAGAATTAATGGATCAAGCTGGAAAATATACTTTTTAAAATATTCTAAATCAAGCGGACAGAAGCATGCGGAGAAAAAGGAAGGAATCAAGCAAATGAAAATAAGGAAACTATTTCAAGCGGCCTTTGAGCACAACAACTTCATGTTTCATTTCCCTGAAAATATAGGAACTTTTTGCTTCGGCTAGCGGTAAATATTTTTTTTCGGTTTCACGGATATAGCGGCGGATACGAGTTTTATTATGTGAAAAACGCAATGATCTTAAATTATCCAGGCGATCACATACTTTAATGAGTTTAACCTCATCATCGGATTTGACGATCGTTTCATAATAAACTTTTTTATGGTTTTCAAGAGACGGATCTTTGCTCAATGTTTTAACCATCTGAGCAATGCGATCGTTGAAATTATTTTTTAATTCGCGCAGAGTAATATCACAATCTTCAATAACATCATGGAGTAATGCCGCACAGATCATATCACCTTTCATCACGGCGACTTCATCCATTAAAATATTAGCTACACGGATCGGATGGCTGATATAGGGCACACCTTCGTCACGTAATTGCCCATTATGAGCTAATTTGGCAAAGTCAAATGCCTTGAGAATGAGAAATTTTTCTCGTTTGGATAATTTGTACCGTGCAACGTACTCGTCAAATTTTTTTTCGAGGTAATCAAGATCGGCAAATTTATCAAAAAGATCCGCGTCTCGACGCGACGTCATAACGACCGTCGTTTTACCGCCGGATTTACTTTTTTTGGACTCCACGATGGCTGATGCCTTTAAAATATTTTTTAACGTTCAGTTAGGGCCAGAACGTCAAAAGATGCGCCGTAATTTTGGTACTATTAGATTTGACAGAACGAGGAAAGGTAGTTACAGATGGTCAATCGACCTGCGTCCTTGAAATCCGTCGGCAATAGAATGCCAGTAGTCGATGTTCTCCTCTCCGATTTTCCAGCATAAATAAACCTCTTCTCCGTTCTCTCGGACATGTGGAAAATCGATCAAACCCTCCTCGATACTTTTTATTAAAACGCCTTTGAGTTCAAGATCGCGTAAAATACAAACCAATGCTTCTAACTCATCAGGATGATACCGTGATCCGTTGGGACCGCGTCCACCAAAGTAAGCATGTTTATATATATCATAATTTAATTCAGTAAGCCGCGCCCTCAACTGCAACATTTCTTCGATTTTCGGTCTAATGGATTTAAGAACAGATCGTGCTTCGTCAACGGTAAAATGACGATTGTGCAGATACTGAGGCATTAGTTTTTCATTTCATGTTCGGGAGGTTCCGAATCAATCAGGTCGTGCATAATGCTGTCAAAAAAGAAAAGGGAATAATCCGAAAGAACTTTGATGATATATTCTCTGGACCGATCATCAACGTGATTTTGATTACACCAATCTATGATATAATTACTGAAATACGTTTCAGCGATATGACGGAAATCTTCGTTTACGCCTTCATTGTACATCGAAAAAGGTTCTTGAGGCATGGACTCTGCGTTCTCCAATATAATTTTTAGTGTAAAAAAGTTAGCCAATTCGTTATGAGAAATCAAGCATAATCTGAATCGATTTCAATATGCCCCTAATTGAGACTTGCGTTTCAGTCACATCTTCTCTATGTTTTGAATGAACTTTTGTCGTTACATGAAACTATGAATTTGAAAATCGGGCTGATCGGAGCCGGCGCTGTTGCGTATGGAATCGCCGATGCCATACTTTTGAGCGGCCTTTCGATTAAAGCCATCGTGAGCCGTAATAAATCGCATGCACAGCGTTTGGCCAAACGCATTGGAATTAAAAAATTTGGTACGAATTATCAATTACTCGATGATTGTAATTTTGTGATTACAGCCGCCTCCGATATATCATTGAAAAAAATAGCAAAAGAAGTATCCCATGTTGCTTTCAGATCAAATTCCGTTACAATGGTTCATACTTCCGGCAGCTTGACATCAGACATTTTACAACCGGCAAAATCTAACGCCCATGCTGATGTGACGATCGCATCGATGCATCCCATGCAAACGTTCTTGTTGCGATCAACTCGCAGAAAAAAAATGCGTGAAAATACTTATTTTGGAATTGAAGGAGAAAAAAAAGCGTTAAAAAATATAAACCACTTCGTCAGGCAAATTAAAGCCAAAACCATTTTAGTTCCAAAAAGCTATAAATCTTTATATCACATCGGTGGAATTATGGCTTCTAATTTTGTGGTGGCTTTACTGTACGAAATTCAAAAATTATACAATAACTTAGATTGGAATGAAAAACAAACACTGGCAGTAGTATTACCATTAATGCAAGCAACCATTGCTAATGTACAAGCGCATGGAACGGTGTCTTCACTTACGGGACCGGCCTCGCGCAAAGATATAACAACCATACGGTCTCACATTAAGATTTTATCTAAGAAATCACATGAAATTGCAAGACTATATAGATATTTAACTGATATTTGTTTAAAAATTACTTTAAATAAGTCATGACGAAGAAAATCTTTTTTATTACTCTCTGCTTTTTGTCAGCCGGTTGCCGTGAAGCATTGGTTGACAGCAATGACACTCGAAAAGAAACTTTGATTATCGGTCAATGGGCATTCTATAATATTGAGTCAAACTCGACAATCAATTTAGTATTTAACAGCAATTTTTCAGTTCATGTTGTGAACACAAGTAATGATAATCCAGTGGATGAGACTTTTCTTTTTAGGATTGAGGACAATGTGTTGTATTTTTTCAATGAAAATGAAGAATTTACTTTTAATATTGTTGAATTAAATGCCCTGAGATTAGTTCTTCAATTCTTCAGCAATCAGCAAACAGTCACTCAAACGTACACTCGAGTTTTGTGATTCAATGATTATTCTTGGCATCGATCCCGGTACACAATTACTTGGTTTTGGAATTATTTCTTATGAAAAAAATCGACTCTCCTATTTAGCCAGTGGATATCTTGAACTTCCGGCCAACCTCTCTCTCCCCCTGAAACTGAATGAAATATATAACAATCTTGATCGGCTCATTAAAAAATATAAGCCCAAAGAGCTGGCTATTGAGAACGTTTTTGTTCATCAAAACGTTAAATCGGCTCTGAAATTGGGCCACGCACGCGGTATTGCAATACTTGCAGGCGTTCATCACAATTTGAAAATCAATGAATACTCCCCCAAAGAAATGAAAATGGCCGTCGTAGGCAATGGGAATGCTTCTAAGGTACAGGTTCGATTTATGGTTAGTAAACTGTTACAATTAAGTCGTGAACCTTCGCTGGATGAATCAGATGCATTAGGACTTGCCGTATGCCATGCACATAGGATGAAATCACCACGATCCTCTATAAAAAGCTGGACGGAATATGTCAAACAACATCCTGAAATGATAAAAAAGTAAATCCTACCGCTCTTAGTTCACCACGAATACTCATTTAATCAGCATCATTTTCTTCGTCGAGCTAAACTTATGCTTTCCATCCGAAGTATTGGCGACAATGCGGTAAAGATAGACGCCGCTCGACACAATATCATTGCGATCATTTCGACCATTCCATTCCAATGTGTGAAATCCGGCAGGCATTTCTTTATTAATCAATTCCGCAACTTCTTGTCCAAGGATATTGTATACTTTAATTTTAACGTTGGCTAAATACGGCAAATCAAATTTGATTTTTGTTACAGGATTGAACGGATTAGGATAATTTTGATACAGACTGAATTTTTTCGGCTGAACAAAAGTTACATATTGTATTTCATGATATACTATAACACCACCGTATGAAATATCAGCAATTCTGTAAGCATAAGATTTACCAACTTGTGCATCACGATCACTCAATGAATAATCTGTTGCATTCGTTTTTGTCCCCTGTCCTTTTATCGTTGCAATCGTTTTAAAATCAAGATTGGCTGCGCTAACATTTTCAGTCATGACTTCTGCTTTTTGGATTAACCAATATGCGTTTTCAATTTCACTTTCAGTTCTCCAATTTATTAAAATTTCATTACCAGATTGCTCCGTTCTGAAATAAGCTAATTCAACGGGTAATGTTACATCGGTTCCCGTAATGGAAGTTTCAACGCTGGTGAAAATACTATAAGTCGAAACCGTTCGAAAGCTGACGTTACGGAGGCCAGCCGACGAGTCAATAATAACGGTTACATTCGCTAAATTACCGATAGTCACCGTCGTTGGGACCGTCACGACCAGTGTGTCGGCGTTGGTAAGCACACCTTGTTTGAGACTAACACTTCCCGCAGCAATTGAATTGACAGTCACTTTTGAAGCCGCCGGAGTTCCTTGAGTAAACGTCGCATCGTATGGAATGATCATCGTAATAGTACTGATGCCAGAAACTAACCGACCGCGCATTCCGGTTTTGAATGACCACGTATAACGTCCAAATTGACTTGTATCATTCGGCGTGACCGATAATGCCACATTAGATATAGTCGAAACAGTTGGTTTCAATGTGTAAGCAGAGCTTGTTCCGTCAATCGGTTGAGCGCTCGTATGTACATTCAACGTATAATCGCCATAAACCGATGGGTTCTCAATCCCTGCCCCTGTTAGAAAAGCAACCCGAACTGAATCATTGTTGCTGACCACAACCGGAGTTGTTATAGTGACTGAACGTAACAATGGATTGGTGCTCACGGCAAATGCATTGGTAAAAGTATTATTGGTTTGACTGGCCACTCTTACATTGGAAGTATTAATCGATGAAGGAATATAAGTATTACTAGGAAAGGTTATAGTGATTGTTCCGCTATTGGCCGTGAGCGCTCCGGTGCTTCCTACAGTAAACCGTATTGTATCAACAGAAGCTGCATTTACAGTATCCGGAGTGATATGTGTTCGTATAGTCGCGACAGCCGCAACATTGGAAATACTATAAGCGCCTGACGTCACGTCGGTCGTTTCAACACTTGTTCTCACTGTCAAAGTATAACTTCCCTGGATTCCAGGATTGGTAACCGGATCCGTAGCACCGATACGATTAATCGTAATCACCACTGCGTCGTTATTATCAATAGAAATACCTGTTGGAATTGTCATAGTTACCGATTGGCCGCTTATTGAAATAGAACCTGTAGGAATCTGAGTAGCTACGCCATCAACTGTAATATAAGTACTGTCATAATTCGTATTGGTGGCGCTGACGGTAGTACTGGCATTAAATGTAATAGTAACGGTACTGCTTCCGGCAATTAGCCTGCCATTGGCACCAACATTAAAACTTACAGTATATGGCGATACCGTCGCGAGTCGTGGATTAGTAACACTGACGGAAGGCGTGGTAACACTACTAATTCCTGAAGTAATTGAATACGTCGGAGAAACAACGTACGCTTGTTCAGCTTGTGTACGCACCTGAAGGGTGTAGGTTCCAATCGTAGTCGGATTCAAAATACCAGCCGCGCTATTAATAAGTATCGTTACATTCGTTAAATTTGCAATGCCGCCAGCCTGGGGAACATTGACTTTGATCGTATCGCCAATTACAGTCGGATTGACCAATGGATTAATGCCGTTTACCGTTAAATCATTTTTATTGATGCTGGACGGAACGAAAGTATTGGAAGGAAAAGCAATTCGAATCGTATCACCTTGATTCAAGGCGCCGCTTGAACCTGTGGTAAACTTAATCGAATATCCGCTGGCTGCATTAATTCTGGATGGTGATGGTACAACAGAAGTGACTGCCAGCAACTGAGTTAGTGTAATTGTATATGTCCCGGATGCATTAGTCGTATCCGATGACGTTTTAACGACAATCGTACTGGTCCCGAATGGATTTCGATTGTCCAGTCGTGCTGATGTATCAAATACGACGGATACTGCAGTATTGTTGTCGATAGTCAACCCATCAGGTATATTGATTTTAATTTTACCGCTGTCACCGCTAGTCAATACGGTAACTGTTTGGCAAGCATTTGAATTGACTTTTACACTCGATGCCGTGATGCTTGACGGAATTCTTGTGCGGGAGCCAAAAGCAATTGTGATGCTGCTTGACCCCGATGCAGTTCCACCGGCGAGTTTTCCTGTTGAAGATGTCGTGAAAGTGACTGTATAAATACTGCTAGTGGCATTTTGTACTGACGGACTAGCTGTAGCACTTACTGCCGTTACAGATGTACTATGCCCGGCAATCGTATAGGCCGTCGATGTAACCGGGGCAAGATTTTGTGAAGTATACATCGTAACTTTGTAAAATGATGTACTTGGAACCGTTGGATTAGAAATAACGGCTGTGGTCGATCCCAGTACCAGCGTAAATGGGCTCGAAACATTACCATTTTGAACAGTTACGGTAACAGTCCGAGTTGATGTATTAATGCTAGCGCTTGCTGGCTGAGCACCGTTTAAAGTTATGTTAGTCGCAGCAATTGTGGCGGGTAAAACAGTGCCTTCAGGAAAAGTAATTGTGATAACATCAGGCGAGCCTCCGGATCCGTTTAAGTTATTACCAGTGAAACTAAACGTGTATGTTGAATTACTATTTACAGTTGAATTCGACAATGTAATACCAGTAAGAGCAATAGAAGTTCCGCCGATGTTATAAGTAGCAGAATTAATATTAGAGGCTTCAACGCTAGTTTTGACACCCAAGTTATAATTGCCCGCAGTTGGATTGGTAATGGGCTGTGCCCCAACCCTTCTTTTTACAATCAATACAATGTTATCATTGTTGTGTGAGATTACGCTCGACGGAATTGTAAATTGAATAGTCTTTGCAGTATTATTCGGCGCAATATTCGTGGTTGGAATTTGAATAAAAGCTCCACTGGCTACCGATATATAAGTTGAATCATAATCGGACGCAGTCGTACTTAATGTGTAACCTGAAGCGAAAGTCAAAGTGATTGTACTCGTGCCTGGATTTAACCGACCATTCGCTCCCAGATTAAAATCAATGCGATAAGGTGATTTCGCACTGGCAGTTGTTAAAGTCGGAGTCACAATGGATTGAGAGACTGTGGTACTCGTATTAGTCACAGCATAAGCGCTTGAGGACACCGGTGTCCTGTCTTTGCTGGTCATAAGACGCAGATAGTAATTTCCTAAAACCGAAGGATTGAGAATGCCAGCCGTGGATGCAATATTCAAAGTTACGGATGAAGAATTTCCTATAGAAATTGGAGTTTTAATAAATAATGTATCATCGTCGGCTGAATTAGATTTCTGGATGGCAATACCTGCTGCAATATCGCTGAATCCCCCGCTCGTAATTGTAATATTTGAATTGACGATCAGCGCCGGCAAAAATGCATTGGGTTGAAAGATAAATACGATGCTATCCGTATTTGCTGTCAAGCTTCCGGTCGAACTTGTCACAAAATCGAGCGAATATTGTGCTTGTGCATTAACCACCGTCGGTGATAACGTAACGGCAGTAACCGATAAAGAATTTGATGATGAAATAGTATAGTTAGCCGATGAGACGTAAGTATTCTCAGAACTGGTTTTAACGCTGAGATTGTAAGTACCGGATGTTGGATTGCTCAATCCCGTGCCAAGGCTGAAAACAACCGACACAGCTTCATTATTGGATACATTTAACGGAGCAATGATGACTACCGTATCATTATTGGCTGAAGCGTTTGCAGTTGTTCCGTTAACGGTAACACCCGACAGACCCCCGTTAGGAATTCCGGTAGCGGTCGGAAAGCCGATTGTAATAGTGCTAACACCGGTTGTCAAAAGTCCACCGCTTCCAACATTGAATGCAACCGTGTAAGCAGCTGACAAATTCTCAACCGAAGGATTAGGCGTTACGGCAGGTTGTGATACAGTTGAAGAAGACGCAGAAATTGAATAATTAGTTGAAGTAATTAATCCTCTCTCTGTTGTGGTTTCGATTTGAAGAGTGTAGTTGCCCGCCGAAGCCGGATTAACAATTTCCGCCAATGCCGAAATCACAATTGTAATAGTACCGCCATTTTTTGCAATATTGACCGGTGTCAGAATGGCAATTCGGTTAGAGGACGTTGGATATATCGATACGGCGTTGGCTGCGGTATTATTGACAGTAATGTACGTTGGATCAATGCTTGAAGGTAAAGTCGTGGCACTTCCGAAAAAAATGATGATGCTATCCGTATTCGCAATTAAATTGGTATTACCATTGCCCGTCGAGCTGGTGATGGTATATTGTCCAAAATTGTTTGTTTGAGACGGCGTTACGGAAACATTGGGCTGCCCAAGCGCCCATAAAGAATCCGATTCAACCAGCAAAAACAAAACGCCAACAAATATCAGTAAATACTTCATTAAACTAATCATTTAGTATGTTATTGATTGTTATTTATTTGACTCGCCTGTCTATTCAATGGAAAATAACTAACGACAAGAATTATGACTCGAGAGAAATTAGGGTCATCGGGTCAACTTCAGCTAAGATAGACGAGGATGTGGGCGGTATCAATCCAGTGAAATGCGTATTTAATTAAAGCGGATTTTATTAAGTAAAACTACGTAGAGATTGGAATCACACGATCTTATTCTCGATAGCAAAACGAACAAGGCCGGTAGCGGTATGAATGCGGAGTTTGTGCATCAGATTCGAACGATGCGTTTCAATCGTTCGCGGACTTAAAAAAAGTTTTTTGGCTATTTGCTGAGAATTTAATCCTTCTGCAATTAAGCCAAGAATTTCTTTTTCACGTGCAGTGAGTGTGTTAATTACATTGTCATTTTCTACATCTTTGCTTTTAATATTTTTTTTTGAAAACTGACGTCCTATCAGATCATAAGCGCTTTGGCTGAAATATTTCTCACCTTGAACTACCCGATGAATGGCTTTGATGATTTCATCATTCCCAGAATCTTTTAGCAAATATGCGTAGGCGCCGGCTTCAATGACTTTGCCGATATAGGCTTCTTCTTCAATCATCGTAAGAATAATCACCTTCGTATGAGAGTATTTTTGCGAAATGATTTTGGCAGCTTCCGTTCCGGATAATTTTGGCATTGAGATATCTAGTAAAGCAATGGCCGGTTTCAATCGTTTTATCGCTTCAATGGCTTCTTCTCCATTTTCTGCTTCGCCTATGATTTCAAATTCAGGTTGACTACTCAATAAGGAACGGAGCCCGCTCCGCACGATCGGATGATCGTCAGCCAATAAAATTGTAATTTTATTCATTTACTTCCTCCGTTGGAATTGGAATTTCCATAACGAGAGATGTACCATGGCCAATTGAGGAGTCAATATGAAATTTTCCATTGAGAAATTCAATACGCTCACGCATACTGACTAATCCCATCCCTCGCGTCTCTCGTCGTTTAACTTCACGCAAACTGAATCCTTGACCATTATCTTCTATCGTAATCACTACAGAACTTGAATGACCTACCATTTGAAATGATACTTCGGTTGCCTTTGAGTGTTTTACAATATTATTGAGCGCCTCCTGAATAACCCTATAAACCCCTAATTCAATCGGATGCGATAATCGTTTATCCAAATTAAAAATTTGGAAATCGATTTTGACTTCATTTTTTGAAAACATCTGTCGTAAAAGACTTTCAATAGCCGTATACAGGCCAAAATCTTCGAGAACCCTTGGCATCAGATTGTATGCAATTAATTTTGTCTCCACCAGTGCATTGTCTAATAAAATTTTATTTTGTTCAGTCAAATGCATTTCGTCAGATTCGTTTCTAGATTTTTCCGATAATTCCATATTGCGCCGAATGGCGGATAAAAGCTGACCAATGCCGTCATGCAATTCTTTGGAAATACGACGACGTTCCTCCTCTATTGCACTTATAACCGACGCCAATCGAATTTTTTGATTTCTTAGTTTAATCTCAGCCAACTCAATTTTTCTTTTTTCTGAAAGATCAGAAACTAAAACCAGGCATGCTTTGTGGTGATCAAAAACCAATTCGTATCTCATCAGCTCAACCTCAATAATACGCCCACTTTTTAACTGATGACGACCCACATGCATCTCATGCTCTGACTCTGGCCCAGTATAGTCGTAAGTCATCAGATCATTCAGTTTCATCGATAGAAATTCCTCCCTTGAGTATCCATATAGATCCAATGACGCTTTATTAACGGCTAAAAAAGCTTTTGTATCGGTATTATAAATGAATGTCGCCGTCGCAATACTTTCAAAAAGAAGCCGGTATCTTTTTTCACTTTCAATTAACTCTAGTTCAGCGATTACACGCTCCGTAACGTCATGACCGACTCCAATTAAAAGATGGTCAGACGTCAACGCATCATGCCATGAAATACAACGCAAACTACCATTTTTATGCCGAATCCATCGCTCATAAGACGTTGCGCTTACCGGCATTTCTCCTTTAACAATTTTTTTTATATTTTCTTTTTCAGCGATAGCCGCTTCTGAAGTTTCTCGCGTAACATGCCACCAAAGGTCGCCAAGGACTTCACGGGGATGATAGCCAAGTGTTTTGACAAGAGCGCGATTAACATAAATAATTTCAGCTTTTTCATTGCTCACAATAACGAGATTACCAACTTGGTTTAAAATATTATGAGAGAGGGAAAATTCCTCAATTAACTTTCGTTGGCTGATATCATGGTGAATACATAAAATGGCTTGCACTGCCCGGTATTCAATTTGTCTGGCGTTAATATCAAACAAAATTGATGTTCCGTCTTTTTTTCGATGAACTGATTCCAAACTAATAGCATGAATACTTTCCAACACTTTGTTTCGTAGCGATTCCATTTCTGCCGATTGAGACCATAACTTAACAAATGGTGCATTAAATAATTCATCTTGAGTATAGCCATAGATTTCGCAAGCGCGATGATTGACAGCAAGAATATTCATCGTGCCAACACCAATAATCGTAATCGCATTTCCAGCATTCTCGAATAAATTACGATAATCCTTCTCTGATTGCTGTAACACGTTTTCGACGCTTTTTCTCCTTACGATTTCTTCTTGTAAATTTTGTTTCTGCTCAAAAGAATACTTTATTAATCGTGAAATATTTCCGAATTCATTAGTTTGGTTAATCAAATTATTCAGCGAATCAGTTTTTTCTTGCGCCAAAACTGTTGAAATGTTTTGCAGAGGGCGTGAAACCCATCTGGAAAGCAAGAAATACAATGGCAACATTATAAGCACTGAAAAACCTACTAAAATCCAGTATTGAAAGTTGGATAATCGAATTATCTCAGTCATCATTTCTGATTTATTAGTAGAAATGATTCTGGCGATTGATTGGCCGTCCCAGCCTTTTAACGTGCTAGACACCTGAATATAGGTGAGAGTATCATAAGTCGCCGGTTGACTCGTTTCGTCGATAGTTAACTCAACATTGCTATTTAATAGTGCAGAAAATTCCGATAAATAATTATCACTCCACAACCTTCCGGCAAAAAAAACGCCAGCCGGTTCTGTTACACGTTTATTGTCAGCGCTGGGCTGGATAGGCGCTCCCCTGATTTCAAGAAGACCGTCTTTTGTCCAAACGAAAAAATGAGAAAAGTGATTTTGTTGAAAAAAAATATCAAACGTTTCTTTTTTTACAGGCAAATACTTAAGTGGGTAGTCGAGCCTTGAGATTGAGTATATTAATTCACCTTTGTTTCCATAAATCCACACACCTTGAAGATTAAAACTGGTAAGTACGGCATCAATATTTTGCTTAGCCCATTCTATTTTTTGAGTTTTAGTGAATTCATACATGTCGTCCCAATATGAATAATCATAAACAAATAACTCTAATGACTTTTGTTTTAATTCGATAGCATGATTCAAAAGTTGTAGCTTTTCATTCGCTCTGTTCCGGCGAATGTATGTAAAGCGCTTATGATCAAGGTTATTCATCGTATAAAGCGCCAACGACATTAAAACAACAATTGATAGCATTAATGCAGTAATTTTATTTTGAACAGTCATAAAGGCTTTTAAAACAAAAATCCCAGTCCATCGGCCTGGGATTTAATAAATCTATATTATTTTATTATTTTTGAATTATGATTTTTTCAGATCGTTATAATCCACTTCATATTTCGATGCACATTTCGCTTGAATTTGGGTACCTTCAAATGTTCCGTCTTTGTGATATCGACCGTCTATGACAGCTTCGCAATCATCTTTAAAGGTATCCGGCACTGGGTCCTTGCCAACATATTTGACCGGAATAGTTGCACCGTTACGAGTAAGCATAAATTCCAGATTGCCATTTTCTCTTTTGATGCTTCCCGGCACGACGTTACCGTGTACTTTCAGTTTTTTGCCATAAGCTCCGTCCCCCATGGCCTTCAGTTCGTCTACAAATTTATAGTATGATTTCCCTTCATCAAAGCCGCTGTAGCTTAAAAAACCCAAAACGCCTGCTACGAGCGCAACACCGATGATGACTTTAAGATTTTTTTTACCCATGCTAAAAATCCTTTCTAATAACTGTTTCTAATATACGGCGCGAACGGCATAAATCAAAATGATTTCCGTCATGTATTGATCTTTGCCGGCTGTCCTTCCAATTTTGCAATACATGCAGCGGTAACGACATCACCGGTAACATTAACAGTTGTACGCCCCATATCTAATATCCGATCAACTCCTAATATAATTCCGATTCCTTCCGGAGGCACACCGACTGATTGCATGACCAAAACGATTAACGGCAATGATCCCCCAGGAATTCCGGCAGTGCCGATTGCAGTCAAAACGGCCATAACTACTACCAGAGCTTGCTGTGCAATAGTCAACTCAACACCAAACACTTCTGCTAAAAATAAAACCGTCATACCTTCATACAGAGCCGTTCCATTCATATTAACCGTTGCTCCTAATGGAAGCACAAACCCGGCTATATTAGGAGTAACGCTTAGATTTTCTTCAGTAACTCGGATAGTCGTTGGCAACGTTGCATTACTCGAACTCGTTGAAAAAGCTGTAATTAAAATTGATTTTATGGCTTTGAAAAACGCCCAAGGATTGATTGATGCAATTGTGCGCAATAATATTGAATATATCATAATTGTGTGGATGAAATAAGCTGAAAAAACCAATGCTACATACAAGCCAAGAGGTTTCAATATTGCAACGCCGAAGCGAGAGGCAATACCGAATACAAGACATGGTACGGCATAGGGCGCTATTTTCATTGCCATATCGACAATTCGTATTGAGAAGTCATTTAACGCTGTCAACCCTCGTTGTGTTGAGCCTAAAACAGGCGTATCGAATTTGGTCATCATGATGCCAAACAATAAAGCAACAATAATGATGGGCAGCATCTGCATTTCAATAAATGCTCTCAATATGTTCCTGGGCAAAGCCATGTCTACGAACGTCATCACTGAAAATTGAATCTCTTTGCTCTTCTGGATAACTTGTGAAGTATTTTCACCATAAATAGACATTAATTGGCTCTGCATGCCTGCATCAAAATTCTTACCCGGTTCAAATGTGACAATTAAGATCAGACCAAGGATTACGGCTAACGTGGTTAATACAATAAAAAAACCTAAAGTGCGTATTCCTATTCGTCCGACCGATCGCAAATCGCCCAAATTGGCCACTCCTAGTGCCAACGAAGCAAATACCAATGGAACCACGATCATAAATAACAATCGCAGAAAAATTTGTCCGATCGGATCCGTAACATTCGCAATAAACGTTTCAAGCCCAGCGTGAGAATTACCGCTAACTCCTAAAATCTGGTTGACAATAATACCGGCGATTAATCCAAATACCAGCCCAAGCAAAATTTTTGTGTGTAGTTTCATAACAACTTCAAGTAAATTTCAAAAAATTTGGTTATGAAATAATGTGGAATTAATTTTTAAATTTCAATTATTATTGCAAAAAAAAAGCAGGAATGATTTTCATTCCTGCTTTTAGCGAATCGTTATGATAAAAAAATTATTCTGTAACGAACGTAGCTGTTTGCAATACATTGCCGGAAGCGTCGACAACTTCGACTTTCCAGTTACCTTTAACGCCATTGATTGTTTTGAAGGAATACGTTCTCCAAGGCGTGCCATTGATTTCTAGGGGTACTTCCCCGGCAGGACTATCATTGAGATACCATTTTACAGTAACAGAGGAACCCTGACTTCCACCTGAAAGCTTCATCCAGCAATAAACCTTTTCTGTCGTCGATGCAAAAGATGTGGCTTCGCCCACGATATCTTTATTTTCAACGCCTGTACCAAGTTTCATCTCATCTACTTTTATCTGCGCATTAGCCATTTGTGCTACAAATAGCATCAGAGCAACTGTGATTATCATCCTTTTCATACTCAACCTCCTAATAAAAATGTTAAATAAAATAATAAGCCCCTCTGGGCAAACTGTTTATACAAAAAAACATCAACTTCGGTCGAAATTCAATTATAATTTGTTGTATTCGGCAAAAATAACTTGTATTTCTACTCACCTGATCGTAATTTCTCGCCACAATTTTACAATTTTTTTACTTTTTAAAAGTTTTTATACGTATGGCTGAACGCCTATTTTTGCTTGACGGTATGGCACTCGCCTATCGAGCCTATTTTGCTTTAATCAATAACCCATTAAAAAATTCTAAAGGTGAAAATACCAGCGCTGTTTTTGGGTTCACTAATACTTTGATCAAAATCCTTCAGGACGAAAAGCCTGATTACATTGCAGCTGTTTTTGATACAGCTGAACCAACTTTCAGGCATAAAAAATTTTCTTCTTATAAAGCTACTCGCCAAAAAATGCCTGAAGACATGCTTCCGCAGCTTCCTCGCTTAAAACAAGTTACCGAAGCAATGGGAGTACCGGTGATTGAATTGCATGGGTATGAAGCGGATGATATTATCGGTACACTTTCAATAAAGGCAGCCCAAAACGGCGTTGACGCTATGATGGTAACTGCTGATAAAGACTTCATGCAATTGATCTCAGACAAAATCAAGATGTACAATCCTTTTAAAAAAGGCGGCGATGTTGAAGTCGTCGATATCAATGGCGTAAAAGAAAAATTTGGTGTTTTGCCTAATCAGGTAACTGATATTTTGGGTCTAATGGGCGATACCGCCGATAATATTCCCGGTGTAAAAGGTATCGGAGAAAAAACAGCAACCAAGTTAATTCAGGAACATGGTTCTATCGAAAATTTATTTAATCAAATTGAAAGCATTAAGGGCAAAATAAAAGAAAACTTACAGTCTCATCGCGAAGATGCCTTTCTTTCGAAAGAGCTTGCTACTATTGACATCCACGTTCCAATTACCAACGATTTTCATTCACTCAAATCCAAACAACCAGATTATGACTTATTGATTGAACTTTTTAAAACACTCGAATTTAAATCCTTATTGAAAAAATTCACTGAAGCGAATACGGATCTTTTTTCAACATCTTCACCTGTAGAAACTACCAAAAAAAGTCTTCAAACTGAGAAACATCTCTACCGTTTAATCGATTCCAAATCAGCTCTTTTTGAATTGATCCAGGAATTAGAACAGGTCAAGCATTTCTCTTTTGATACTGAGACTACAGGTACGGATCCTATGAATACTGAACTGGTAGGCATTTCTGTAGCTTTCAATCCCGGCCATGCCTATTTCGTTCCGACAAACGGTAATCTGGAGATTAAGGATATTATATCTGCTTTTAAACCGGTCTTGGAAAACTCATCCATTTTAAAATTCGGCCAAAATATCAAATTTGATATTTTGGTTGTTAAAAACCTTGGTATTGATTTACGAGGCGCCTCATTCGATACGATGATTGCTTCCCACCTGATCAATTCTGAAAAACCACTCAGCATCGATGCTCTTGCATTGGAATACCTTGATTATAAAAAAATTCCAACCAGCGACTTAATTGGTTCCGGAAAAAATCAAATCAGCATGAAAGATGTACCTGTCGAAAAACTGACAAAATACGCTTGCGAGGATGCCGATTTTACTTTACAGCTTCATGACATTCTGGAGAAAAACCTTAAACAAATTCAATCCGATAAAATTTTCTACGATATTGAAATTCCTCTCATTCAAGTACTGTCGGATATGGAATATCATGGCGTCTGGCTTAATATGGGTATCCTCAAAGACATGTCGACGGAATTTGCCGGCGAAATAAAGAATCTTGAAAAAATTATTTACAAGGAAGCCGGTATAGAATTTAATCTCAATTCACCGCAACAATTAGGTGATATCTTATTTGAAAAATTGAATGTTCACAAATTAGCTGGGATCGAAAAACCTAAACGAACAGGCAAAACCGGACAATACGCTACGGATGTAAAAATTTTGGAAATGTATAAAAGTTTACCTATTGTTGATGCGATTTTAAATTATCGCCAGTTAACAAAATTAAAATCCACTTATATTGACGGTTTACCGCCGCTTCTCAATCCTAAAACCAACCGTATCCATTCGACTTTTAGTCAGACCATTGCATCAACCGGACGGCTTTCGTCGAGCAATCCCAATTTTCAAAATATTCCGATTCGCACCGATGTGGGTCGTGAAATTCGTAAAGCTTTCACTCCACAGCATAAAGACTGGCTGCTGCTGTCGGCGGATTATTCACAGATTGAATTACGCGTTCTGGCGCACATGTCCGGCGATGCACATTTGATTGAAGCCTTTGCCAACGACGAGGATATTCACACCAGCACGGCATCACTGGTATTCAAAGTACCCAAAAATGAAGTTACAAAAGACTTGCGCAGGAAAGCGAAAGATATTAATTTCGGCATCATTTATGGAATTTCTGCATTTGGATTGTCCAGCCGGATTGGCATTTCAAATGCCGAAGCAAAGCAATTTATTGACAATTATTTCATAACATACCCAAAAGTGAAAATGTTTATAGAATCCATTTTAAAAGATGGACGTGAAAACGGGTTTGTGACCACAATGTTCGGTCGTAGGCGGTATCTTCCCGATTTACAAAGTAAAAATTATACCGTCCGGCAATTTGCTGAACGCGCAGCGACCAATACCCCCATTCAAGGTACGGCCGCCGAACTAATCAAAATCGCCATGATTGAAGTACATAAAGCGATGACAAAGGATAAATTCAAAGCTAAAATGATTTTACAAGTTCATGACGAATTGGTTTTTGAGACACCTAAAGAAGAAGTTAAAGACCTGCAAGAACTTGTCCGAGAAAAAATGGAGAATGCCGTAAAACTTCAGGCCCCGCTTAAAATTGATATCGGTGTCGGTGAAAACTGGCTAGAAACAAAATAATATTACATACAACTCACAGGGAGCATTTTACAATGTCTAAAACTCAGCCTACGGCTATTCCTCTTTGGAAGAACAAAATTGTAATCGGTGGAATTGCCATTGTCGTGATCGTCGCTATCGTAGTATCCATTCAATATATTAAACCGAATCCGTACAAAGGTGTACCCAAACAATCGATCGCGTTTCTGAACCAGGGCGATGAAGCTATGGAAAAACGTGATATTGAAAAAGCTTTGGATTTTTATTTAAAAGCACTTGAACTGGACGATAGTTTTTCGGATGCCGCAGCTAAAGCCGCTGAGGCCTATGTCAAGGCTGGCTTAAAACATAAATCTTCCAACAATATGAAGATGAAAGAAGCCATGTTCAATCAAGCAAATACATATATTGACAAAGCCTTTAATAGCAATCCAAATAATGGTTACGCTCATTATGTCAAGGGGCTCATGGCAGATGAACAAAATAATACCGACGATGCTATCAGTGAAATGGAAATGGCTGAAAAAGCAGGTGTCAGTACATTTGAACTTCATTCTCTGCTGGGCTTCCTGTACAATTCAAAAGAAGAAGCAGGAAAAAGTGTTGCACAATTTCAAAAAGCTTTACAGTACAAGTCTGATGATATTAAGACGCTATACAATTTAGGTGAACTATATTTTGCGTTGGGTAATTACAGTAAAGCGGTCAATTATTATGGCGAACTTTTAAAATACGACAATAAAGATAAAGCTTCGCGTGTAAATTATGCTGCAGCATTGTGGAAAAACGGAGATGAGGAGAAAGCAAAAGAGGTTTTGAATTCGATAATAAATGATACTCAAGGTAAAAAAATTACCAATTACAACTTAGTTGCATGGGCGTTGATTGACAAAGATATTGATTATGATTGGGGCATCACATTGGCTAAAGCGGCTGATGAATTAGCCCCTAACAATATTGAATCCACAGACATTTTAGGTTGGGGTTATTTCAAAAAGAAAAACTATGAGGCTGCCGTTAAATACTTAACTAAGTCCATGAGAACAATGCCTTCTGATGAAGTGAAGCTTAGGCTCGATATGGCCAAAGAAAAATTGGAAGAATCGAAAAAGTCAGGAAGTTAGTGTTTACAGCAGTAGTTAGGATGATTTTTGGATTTTTTGTTCAAGCTCGCGAACTTTTTTACGCGCCTGAACAGAATAAATACTACGAGGAAACCGTGTCAATACTCCTTTGTAAGTTTTGACTGCTTGAAATAAATCTTTTAAATTATATTCATACACCTCACCTGCTTTCATCAAGGCCAGATCCGTAAGCGGGCTTGTCGTCATATAGTCAGCAACATTATTGAACACCACGATCGCTTTGTCATAATCCCCAGTTTTAACAAATAATTCTCCTGTTTTGAGCATTGCATCATCCGCTAACGGCGACTTGGGATTATTTTCGATCAAACTTCTTAAAATGGTCATTGATTCAGAATATTTTCGCTGCTTTTCGAACAGCACCGCTCGTGAATAATCCTTGAGTTCTTCTTTAGCTTTATTACCGTCTTGAATCAGAAGCAAATAAGTCAATGCATCATTGACAAAAACGCCATCTTGCCGCCGAGCCAGTAATTTCATCAGATTGCGACATGAATCGAAGTCTTGCTTATAAAACAATGTTACTCCAATCATAAAATCAGCGCGATCTTTGACCTCGCCACCTTTGACTTCCATTCTCACAACTGAATACTGATCCATCGCATCATTTAATTTGCCACGTACAATCAAACATTCAGCAATTCTAAATATTGCATCATAACGTAAAGGTGTGGCCGAATAATCCGAAAGAACAGCTTTAAATTGATTCAGCGCTTCATCGACATCCTGAAACCGGTCAATATAAATTTCTCCAATTCGGAAATAAGCTTCTGCACTCCATTCGGTTGATGGATATTTTTTAACAACAGTACGATACATTTTAACGGCCTCATTGGAAAAAGCCGATTCCTTCACTTTTGAAACCGTATCGGCAATATCGTATGCATGCCGAATGGAATTATCCATTTTTTCAAAACATCTGGCTAAGCCGATTTCGGCTTGAGGTGAATTCGGATAGAGCGCCAGAAAATAAATAAAGGCTTTTTGTGCAACATCATAAGCCTCACTCTGAAAAGTTAAATTGGCAAAATTCAATACTTCAATTCCGTCGTTACCGGTCAATCGATCTAACTGTTTGCACTGTTCAAAAGCTAAATCGTAATTTTTATTTTTTAAATACGATTCAATTAAAAGCTTCTGAATCGAACGATCCTTAGGTTGATCAATCAACTCTTCTTTTATTGCTTTGATAACAGAAGCATTGTCTTTTTCAGTATCAGGAAATTGGTTGAGTTGTGTTTGCAAATATGAGAATGTACCGACATTCATCCGATAATATTTGAATAGCTCTTTGGTTGCACTATAATAATCGCCACGATACATATGCAATTTAGCCATTTCAATTACAAACAAATCTTCTTGTCCCATCGACTTTCGGGCATATTGATAAACACGCTCTACTTCGTCAAACCAACGATTTTCGATCATCATCGCTGCAATCATGCGATAACTGGATACCGATTTTCCGGACAACTGGACCGCTTTATTGACCAATACTCTGGCGTATTCAATATTTTTATTACGATAATACGCATCCGCTAATTCGGCAATTAGCGCTACATTTAGAGAATCGCCGGACAATTGACGACTGATAACATTAATTCGTGAAGAATGATTATTAGTGATCTTATAGAGGCTTTTAAGGCGAGAAATCAAATCAAAATTAGTCGAATCGCTTTTATATAACTCTTCGTAAATCGAAAGGGCTTTATCATATTGGCCGTCTTTTTCAAAATTTTTGGCTGTTTCAAATTTGTAACTATTGTTTTGGCCAAAAGCGGTAATGCTCAATAAACCTAAAAAAAGGCAAAGATATTTAATTTTGCCGTTCACTAACGTTACTCCATCACGACATTTACTTTGCCGAGACCCGCTTCTACACGTAAGTCCAAAACCGGTATTTCGGAATTAAAATTACGGGATACATACAATCCATCTTGTTTTTTCTCAAAATCAGTATCGCTGATATTACAAGTCGAAAAAAACGATTCATCTGTACGAAGCTTTACATTAGTGTTACGGGAAACTTTAATAGTGACTTTTCCAAGTCCGACGGTAATATTAGCTCTTGCATCCCTTTTTAATTCGCCTGAAAAATCGAGGATATATGAACCCACGCCGCCTTCAAATTCCATCCTTTCGAAATTTGCGTTACATAGCCCGCTCATCATCATTTTAGAAGCGCCGGCTTCTATTTTCATAAGATAGATCTGATCTTTATTGGGAGCACGAAAATAAACGTTAGCTTTACTGGCGCCCATCGACAATGTAAGATCTTGCACGCGGAGACCCGTAAAATCAAACTCACCGTTGCATGCGCCTAATTCAAAATTATAAGACATTGGGATTTTGTCCGAAAATTCAAGAGACCAGTTTTGTTTACCAAAATCAAACATGTCGACGGAAGTATTTTGATCCATTTCTAAATTTAAGAATCCGGTACTACCGCTTTTATAATAAGATGCTTTTGGAGCAATTGAAGTTTTTTCTGATTTGGATTGAATGATATACAACTTATCTTCCTGAACTTTGCGTACGGAGAAATCGCCCGCAGCGTATTCGACTTTCACTTTCAATTCTTTTTCGTCTTCACGGTTACGGCTTTCGATATTCGATTGCGATACAAGAGTGATCACCGATCCGGAGAAAAATATCGTAGCCCATACCTTCATATTAGCCAACTTCATACTTACGAACCTTTTTCAACTTTACCTTTCAGGAATTTATTTAGCATTTCTCGCGCCCTGAAAATACGCGCCTTGACCGTTCCGATAGGAATTTTTAATAATTCCGAAATTTCTTCGTAGGACAACTCGTCCGTATGCCGCAAATAGATCACTGTCTTATACTTCTCAGGTAATGCATCAATCGCAACTTTAATAATAGAATTCCGTTCGTTGCGCATCATTTCTTTCTCGGGATAATACGTCAAATCCGGAATTTCGATATTGTATGTACTATCCTTGTAAGTAACCGGTGTATCAATTGAAAACGTCTGCAATTTTTTCTTCCTTAAATGATCGATGCAGTTATTCGTTGCAATTTTATACAGCCACGTGCTGAAAGCATATTCATAATTAAAGTTCGGCAATGAACCAAAGGCTTTCATAAATGCTTCCTGAACCAAATCTTCAGCTTCGGTTGTCGAATGAACCATTCGATACATCAGACTGAAAATTTGCGACTGATAACGTTGCATTAAATCTTTATAAGCCTGTTGATTACCGGCAATAGCACGGCCAATCAACTCAAAATCTTCTTTCTTTTGTTTTTCTCTTTTTTCTGCCTGCAAACGCTGTTGTTCCGCAGCATCCATTTCAGGAGTACGAATAACCGGTTGCGGTTTAGAAACGGTTGTCAAAGAACGTTTGGTTTTCTTTTTCTTACCCGCGGAAGTCTTAGATACTTTCGCCTTTCTCTTTGCCATAAATCAAGCCGGTAGTGTTACGTTAAGTATGAAACGATTGTTTCAAAGTATTAAATTCGTATGCTTTATATTGATCGAAATCCGTTTTTATCTAAAACTCCAAGAATAAGCGGTTGTTTGTCCGGTGCATTAAAATCAATTCGGTACGCGTCAAGCAATTTATGCGAAGCTTCTTCAAGGCTGGCTTCGCGCTCAGTAAAAATCGTCGCGAGCAGTTCATTTTTCTTTACCGGATCGCCAACTTTTTTGTGAAGCATTATTCCGGCTGTATAGTCAATAGAATCTTCCTTCGTCAGTCGGCCTGCTCCGATCAAAATTCCCGTCATTCCGATTGCATGTGTATTCATTGATACTACAAATCCATCATTCTGAGCGAATACATCTTTCTTGAAAATTGCTTTTGGATATTTTTCGGGATTTTGAATCAAACTGGAATCCCCGTTATGGTGTTGAACCAATTCTATCAATTTTGTAAAAGCTTTCCCGTTGTTCAGATTTTCAGATGCAAGGTTATACGCAGTGTCGTATGAAATTTTCCGATCGGCAATAGTCAGCATATTAGCCGCAAGAATAACCGATAATTCGCGAATATCAGATGGACCTTTTCCATTTAAAACATCAATAGATTCTACAACTTCAAGCCAATTACCGATTGCAAAGCCTAATGGTTCATCCATATTTGTAAGTAATGCGATCGTATGTTTACCGGCACCTTCTCCAATCATCACTAAATGTTGAGCCAAATCAACTGCGCGATCGAGTGTTTTCATAAAGGCGCCGTTGCCGACCTTAACATCCAGTATCAACGCGTCAATGCCTTCAGCCAACTTTTTACTCATGATACTGGCCGAGATCAGCGGTATCGATTCAACGGTTCCTGTCACGTCACGCAATGCATAAAGCTTGCGATCAGCCGGCGCAATTTCTTCTGTCTGTCCGATCATACTGACGCCAATGGCTTTCAAAATTGAACGAAACCGATCCGTAGAAATAAAAATATCAAAACCCGGAATAGATTGCAGCTTGTCTAAAGTCCCGCCCGTATGCCCCAGGCCCCGGCCGCTGATCATCGGAACCGTTACACCCATCGAGGCTGCAAGCGGTGCAAGTATGATTGAAATTTTATCCCCTACGCCGCCAGTACTATGTTTATCAATTTTGACTCCTGAAATATCTGACAAATCCAGTACGATGCCGGAATCACGCATAGCCAATGTCAAGTCAGTAATTTCGCGAAAACTCATTCCATTCAAGTAAGTTGCCATTAAAAATGCCGACATCTGATAATCAGGAATTTTTCCGGAAGAGTAAGCTTGAATCAACCCGTAAATTTCTTCACGATTTAATTCATGACGATCGCGTTTTTTGGCTATAATTTCATAACCTATCATGCCTATTTCGCTTTCAATACAAAATGAACGCGTTCAGAAGATTCTGTACCGGGATCGTACGAGAAATTGGAATACTGAGCCAATATTTCGAACGGCAACGTCTGAAGAATACGTTTGAAAACTTCCAGTGGATAAATTTTCTGTCGATGGACTTCTATGTATTTTTTATTGCCTCTTGTAATTTCAATTTCATTTTCCTGGATGCGGTCATTTTTTAAATACCGGCTGCGGCGCACATAGTGGTGATGACGGTCGTTTTCATACCGCTTATCAAAATTTTCAAGTGAATTGATTTCCGTACAGGCATCAAAAATCATTATTGCATTTTTTTTCAATAACCGATGGGCATTCATAAAAAAAGACTTCAAACTAATTTCGTCCATTAAATAATTAATGCTGTCATAAATGCAAATAACAGCGTCAAAATTCCGATCAGATTTAAAATTACACATATCGCTGATAAAAAACGAAATGTTTCTATTTTTTTTTGAAACTTTAGCGCTGGCACAATCGATCATATCGGCCGATTGATCGGAACAAGTTAATTGATACCCATATTTAGAAAGTTCAATTGCCAGCGAACCCGTTCCGCAAGCCAATTCGCAGACTTCTTTAACGTCATGTCCGAATGACTTGAGCAGTGAATCAATATAATGCGCCCAAAGATGGTAATCCACCTGTTCCATCATACCGTCATAAATGGCTGCCAATTTTGAGTATGGATTTACGTTGGTCACTGACATTTTTTTATCAATTGAATGACATCGGTTACGCTTTTTCCAATCCAGTCTGCTTTACTCAAAAATTCTGCCGGCAAAGTTGTCGTCAACGCAAAACATAGCATACCTGCATTTTTAGCGGCCTCTATTCCAAGTGGAGCATTTTCGATTACCAAACAACTAGCCGGAAGTTTGTTTAGTTTTGTAGCAGCAAGTAAATAAGGCTCCGGGTCAGGTTTCGTACGTGTAACATCATCGGCTGTAATGATGACGTCAAATTTATTTTTAAAATCCATGCCGACCGTCTGATCAAAGCGATCGCGATGTGCTCCGGTAACTAAACCAATGCTTTTTTTTTGTAGGCGTAAATATTCCAACGCCGGAAAAATATCGTCATAAAAACGAATGGTTGCTGTGGTCAAATATAGGGCATTTTTTTCGACGCCAATGGCCCGATGTTCGGCTTGAGAAATGTTATAAAGCTTGCATAATTGGGATGCAATGGTATATAAACTTTGCCCTTCTAACACGGCAAAATCGTTCCATTGAACCGTTACCCCAAAACGAGCAAAGGCTTGATTCCACGATTTGTAATGATCTTCAATACTTTGAATGACTACGCCGTCAAAATCAAATAAAATTGTATCAATGTTATGCAATACTGACAAACACTACTCCTTAACTGTTTTCAGATAATACGATTTTAATTGATCGGGTGATATTTTCATAATTCGGAACAAGAACAAAATTTTTAAGGCCATTACAATTCTCCGAAGAACGCCATCTTTAAAATATCTACGTGATGAAACAATTATATAGGGTTTGATCATGGCCAATTTTCCAGCTGATTTCATACGATCACATAAAAGCATGTCTTCCAAGATCGGGGTATCCGGATAACCGCCGATTTTTTCAAAAATATTTTTCCTGACAAAAATCCCATTTGTCCCGACTAAATTTCTCAGCCACTGAGTTCGAAGAACATTCATGATTGAGCGATAAATTTTCAATAATACGGTTTCATTTTCATATTTTTTATAAAACCCCCCGCCGATTAAATGCTCGTGACCCATTGCATTTTTCAAAACTGCGGGAGCAAGTCGATCCAATTTGCAGTCAACATGTAAAAACAATAAAACCTCGCCATTGGCTGATAAAGCTCCTGCATTCATTTGTTTTGCACGACCTCGTAACTGCTCGCCTGATATTAATTTGATCTTTGCACATTGTTTTTGAAATGCATCAACTCGTTCAAGTGTTCGATCGTTACTTCCCCCATCCACTACAATCCATTCGTCTATTTCGTTTAAATTCATATGCCATTGCAGAAACGAATCGATAACAGATTCTTCATTCAGGACAGGAACAATGGCAGAAATGCGCATGGAGAAATAGCGTTAGAAGTGGTCAGTAAGATGGATTCCCAAGCGGATATTAACGGCTTCGGATTGTCGTTGTTTATATTTTTTGTGGTTGCTGTTGCCTGCTTCGTTACTGTGATACGTCTCCTGATCCATAATCTGAAACTCGACCGGCACGAAAATAATCCTTCCGAGTTCAGCAAAATCCGGCGTATACAACAACTCATCGACCCTTATCGGCACGTCGCTAACAATATTAATGACTTTGTAGCCTGGATCTGAAAATTGGTTGGAATTATTTTTCGCAGCACCTGATAATGACGTCGTCTTTCGTAAATATGAAGCATAATGCTCAAATCGCGAAAAATGGGAAAGCAAGTCAGGATAAGGAATCAGGCTGTTATGTGAACTCCCCGGAATTACATAATTAAATGGGCAAATTGTTCGCCCAAGATAGTATAGCATAGGTAAAATGTCCGACACCGTTAAAGTAATGATACGAAATCGTATTCTATCATAAATGGCCGCCGCATGATTTTCTTTCTTGGAAATAAGCTTTGTTATCATACTGAATTTATCTTTATGGCTTCCGTAAAAATCAACAATATGGAAGCCTTCGTTTTGCATAGTCACGATCGCATTTTCAACTTTACGTTCGACGGCCGTGTACAACTCCGATGCGCGAAATTCACAACTATGCATAAGTTCCCGCGCATCGATATGATTGAGCGTATGCATGATTTTTAAAACCATGCAAGCAAACATTTGAATTTTCGAGCGTTTGTAAGATCCCGATGCCCAATAAAATAATTTATGAATTGGAATTTCGTTTTCGCGTAATTCCGGCGGCAGCCGGTGCGGGTAATTTAAATCCAGATACGCAATAGCTTCCCGACGAAGCCGGTCGATGCGCTTAAGATCATGGGTTTGATTAGCGTCATAACCGTTGACTCTAAGAAATAATTCGATTTGTTCGTCTGAAGAAAAATCAAGTCGGAACCAGTCAATGACCGAATTACCCTCCAAAACCAATCGAATAGCCTCCAGATCGCTGATCGTCATCTGGCTGATGTAATGCGCTTCTCTGTCGGATAGATGGGTATAAGCATTATGAAATTGAGGTATCGTGGCCGTATGACTCATCGACCCCCCGTTTTCTTGTTCAACTTTTCTTTCATTGCTTCAATTACCCTATAAGGCACTCGATATTTCCCGATATTGATTTCACCGTTACGGCCATGGCAATCCGATCCGCCGGATTCAAGCAAAGCATGCTGCATAGCAATTCGCTTATAATAACTTGACGAGCTTTCTGAATGATTCGGATGAATGGTTTCGATTCCATGAATTCCTGATCGAATCACTTGGTATAAATATTTTTGCTTCAAATTAAGTGAAGGATGCGCCAAAAATGAAAGACCACCAGCGTCTGTTATAATGCGAATGGCCTCTTCCGGTGTAATATTAAATTTATCTTCGTATGCAATCCCGCCGTAGCCGATATAATCACGAAAAGCAACTTCGATGGATTCGGCAAATCCGTGTTTCACCATTGCATCGGCAATGTGCGGACGTCCCACAGCCGCTTGGCCCGCAAATTCCATTACAGAATCCATTTGTAAATGAACTCCGGCATTGTTCAGTTTGCGCACCATCTTTTCAGCCCGTTTATAACGCTCATCTTTAAAATGACTGATACGATCCAAAAAATGTTTATCCGAATGATTAAACAAATAACCCAAAATATGAATGTCTCTGTTTTCAATCGTTGCACTAAGTTCAACACCCGAAATTATTTCAAGTCCTTTTTCACGGCCTAGCTGCATCGCTTCATCAACGCCCTCTACCGTGTCATGATCGGTAATGGCAATCGCCCGTAATCCGGCGCCTGCCGCAAAATCAATAATAGAACGAATCGGCAATTGTCCGTCCGAATGAACGGAATGCATATGCAAATCGACGAAATCAGTTTGATCGAGAACCATCAAGTATCCTATAAAATATCTGCGAGAATCGGCACTTGTTTTTTTATCGCCATGCGAACAGCCCCTAAGTTCACTTCAGGCTCACACACGATAAACAACCATTCAACTCCCGATGGCAGAGGTGAAAAAATTAGGGTTTTACTGTTGTATTCAATTGTAACAATACGAAGGCCATTGCCTTTTACATCGACATTACATTTGTTCAGATATTCCAATCCAGGAGTGATGATTCCCGGTAAACTTGTAATATCCAACACGTCTTCTTTTTTGTCATTTTGCAACGAGGCGCGCGAAAAGCCTGAACCGTCGACGATAGATATCAAATCAATGCCTTTCAATTTGATAAATTCTCCCAAACAGCCTTTGATTTTCTCTAAGCTTTCCTGCCGTGAAACTTCTTTCATTTGGGTTTTCGATTCCGGATTGACTTCGTCTTTTCGTCGCATTCCTTCCAAAAGCAAACTCTGCCAGCCTCGCGTAATCGATTCCTGATCGGACCGTTCTCCTTTACGAAATTCAAATTTACCGTCTTCCCATGAAAGTATTTTATAAAAGGCTTCATCGCCAACAATGGATCCGCATTCCGCGTGGACAATATTGCCTTCGGCAAAGTAAATCGTACCACGTTCGTTATCCTTTGTTACAACGAGCGCAGCTATCATTCTTCCCAATACGTTCATTTGAATCAGATCTGACAGTTGAAAATCTGTCACTTTGCCATCGAAACCTTTTTTATCTGCAATGGCTTTATTAATTAATGTCCGCAAGTCTTCAATTTCAAAAGGCTTTTCGATGTAATACAATGAACCACGAGCAGTAGCTTCTTTTTGTACATCCGCTGAACCAAATGCCGTCATAATTATGACTTTGGTGCTCGAATATGTTTCTTTGATCTTCATGAGCAGATCAAGCCCGGTAATGCCAGGCATTTTAATATCGCTGACAACTAAGTCGACCGGAACTTGCGACAAAACGTTCAACGCTTCCTGGCCGTTATTGACACAAACGATCTCGTAAATGTCTTTGTCCTTAGCCAGATTTTTTGAAATACTCCACGTCAAATCTTCTTCGTCATCAACTACCAAAACTTTTTTCTTCATAGTAATCCTGGAATTTAATTACGTCATGGATATCCGCCTGTCAATGTCTACATGATGCAATTGATCATGCAGCGGCAGTAAAATAGTAAATGTCGTTCCTTTTTTTTCAACACTATCGACCAGCACTTCCCCGCCATGTTCATGTATAATTCGGTAAACAATAGATAATCCTAATCCGACGCCGTTTTGTTTAGTAGTGAAAAACGGATCAAAAATAGATTTCAGGTTTTCTTTTGAAATTCCCATACCGGTATCGGAAATTTTTATTTCGATCATCTCACGCGCTTCGGCAAAACGCGGCGGCAAAGCACGTTTAGCATTTTGTGCCTCAACAGTTAATACACCGCCGTGTTTCATCGCGTCAATGGCGTTGATGATCAAATTGATCAACACCTGCTCGATCTGATTTTCATCTACAAATAATTTTGAAATATATGGATCGTAAAATTCTTCCACGTTGATCTTTTCATTTTCACAACGTTGCCGGGTTAGTTCACGAACTTCTTTAACAATGTCAGCCAGATTGCAGTATTGCTTTTCGGGGCGTACCGGTTTGGCATACGTAAAAAAAGCTTTAAGTAACTCGTTTAATCGATTGATCTGTTTGATAATCCGGCTGACATACTCCAACCGCGTATCCTCGGGCCCGAGTTCTTTTTCAAGAGCTTGCGCCATAGTTTTAATACCCGCAAGCGGATTACGAATTTCATGCGCAATACCGCTCGTCAGCATGCCTAAAGAAACCAGCCGGTCCATTTTCAAAATCGTCGAACGCATTTCCTTTATTTGAGTAATATCGCGGAAACTAAGAATATATCCGACCATTTTCTTTTCCGGATCATAACGAAAGCTGGTAGTATACCCGATGTAGATATCTTTGGCCTGCTTTGTTTGAATCAATATTTCCGCTCCAACGCTCGTATCGCCTTCATGCGGCTGTAGAATAGTCTGAGCCGCTTTGGAGCCAATAATATCGGTAAGATTCTTATCCAGCAATTCAATCTCGTTGTATCCAAGAATACCTGCGCCTGCACGATTGGCAAATACAATTTTCCCTGAAAAGTCCACTGTAATAAGCCCGGAACTGATATTCTGAATAATACTTTCATTAAAATTTTTCAAATCAAGCAAGGCTTGTGTTGAAACGCTGATTTGTTCCTGCAAATTTTTATTGTAACTGGACAGTCGGTCAAAAAGCTGCATGTTTTCGATGGCAAGCGCAATTTGTCCCGACAAGGTCATCAGTAAAGTCAAATCAGCGGTTTCAAATAACGATAAATCTTTCTTATTAAAAATAACCAACACGCCAATGAGTGAGCCGCGAACGAAAATCGGCGAACATAAAGCGGTTTTGATCATAAAACCCGTAAAACGGGTAAGCAAAGGCGAAAAGCGCTCATCAGTCAATACGTTGTTGACAATGACAGGCTTTTCATTTTGCAAAACATAATCGAAAATGGTAACGGTTTTATCGATGATCTGTCCTGAATGCAATTGCGAAAGATTGTCCGAAAGCGATTCAACAACCCATGCTGTTTCATGTCTTATGGCAAGCAGAACGCCTTCGACGGCAAATGCATTGCGAATATGATTGACAATTTCATTCATTGCACTTTGCCGGTCTTTCACGGAAATAACGACCCGGGCAATTTCAGACAGAATCCGAAGTTCATTGGTTTTTTGAGCCAATTTTTTCCGTTCGTCTTCTTTTTCCTGAATCTGACGCTGAAGCGTGTCGTGCAAATTTTTAATTCGAAGCAAGGTAACCACGCGAGCCAGCAATTCGACCCGATTAATCGGCGTAGTAATAAACTCTTCCGCACCGGACTCGATAGCCCGATTGCGTGTCACATGATCGCTCATCGAGGCTATGATCATGGCCGGAATATGACGGGTTTGTTCGCTTTCTTTCAAAAGCCTGCACACCTGAAAACCATCAATTCCCGGCATGTCTGCTGAGACAAGTGCCAGATCGTAATGAAGTGTTTTTATTTTATCCAACACCTCATGCCCATCATAGGCTTTTTCCATTGAATAATTGTTGTGCGTGAGGATGGTGGTCAACGTAACCATGGTCTGTGGATTGGGCTCACATACCAAAATTTTGGGTCTAAAATTCATGGATTTGCAATTTCTGAAAATTGTGGCTCAATATATACGAATCTGATCATAAAATCCATTAAATATAAAAGCCAATCCCTTATCGAGATTGGCTTTTATGGAAATTTTTCATTGAATAAAATTACGAGTATTCTTTTCTGAAGCGTTCGTAATCTAAAATGATCAGTTTATTACCTTCTTTACAAACTTCTTTACGATTAATGAGTTTTTGAATCACACGAGAAATAGTTTCGCGACTGGTTCCGGCCATATTAGCCAAGTCTTGCTGAGTAGGAAGATTAGATATTTCCAATTGCTTATCCGAAAACACTCCGATGTCTTCCGCGAGTCTTAAAATCGTGGCCGTTACTTTACCGGTAGCGTTTTTTAACGAAAGGCTTTTGATCTGTGCATCCGATTTTCTTAATCGGCCCGCTAATTCGCGTAACAGGTTAATGGCGATTTGTGGAAATTCGTTAAGTAATCGTAAAAAATCGTCGCGATGAATAAGCAGCATTTCAGAATCTTTTAAAACCGTGACATTGGCTGAACGGGATTGGCCATCCAATAAAGACAATTCACCAAAAAAATCGCCCTCACCCATCACGGCCAGAATAACCTCTCGCCCGTCCTCACTCACACGCGAAATTTTGACCTGGCCGTTCATAACAATGAACAATGTCTGACCGGTTTCTTCCTCGATGAGTATGACGTTATCTCGATAATATTTTCGCGAATGAGCTACCTGAGCAATGCGCTCTAAGTCTTTACGTGCAAGTTCGCTAAAGATCGGAACTTTTTTCAAGAAATCGACTTTGTTGACCGAATTATTATTCTGCTCGCTCATAGTATGAAGAGAAACTAAATGCTAAGGTTTCCACTCTCGGTGAAAAATTAGTTTTTTAAGGTCTTAGAGTCAAGTTATATTCTTAAGCCGGAACCATTACTCTAATTCGTTTGGGCAAAATGCGAAATTTAAGTGGTCCGCTTGTTTCTTGTGCCTCGCCGTCAAGATGGTAATAAATTTTTTCACTTGGAATAATTTCAAGTTCCTGCGCCCTTAGCATTAAAGCTCCAGGCAATTCAGCAATTGACCCATTAAAAAGCCTCCAACCATGAAGAACGCCTTTTAAAAAAGTCATTTCCTGCAATAAACATACTTCAAAATAACCGTCGTCCGGAATCGCTCTGGGAGCAATGATGGCTCCGTTGCCATATTCATTAGTATTGGCAATTGCTAAAACAAATGGCTCACAGGCAATTTCCTGATCGTTAAGTTTAAGAGTCATTGAAACAGGCTTAAATTTATTATAAGCGGTCAAAGACAAGTATACATACCTCATTAAACCGCGTCGTCCGTGACGTTCATTAAACAATTTGCCAATAAACGCGTCATAACCTGTTCCTGAAAATCCAAAAAATAATCGTTGTTGATCACGATCGATTACCTCGCCTACATCGATGAGTTTGGTTGTAAAAGCACCCATGGCATGAACGGCTAATTCGCGGTTGAGCGGAATCGACAACCCGCGAGCTAAACCATTTCCCGAACCATACGGGATAATAGTGAACGCCGTATCGGAATCAATCAGTCCTTGCGCGGTTTCATTGGCCGTTCCGTCACCGCCCACCGAGGCCACAAGATCAAATTTTTGATTGGCCCATTCCCGGGCAATCATCGTTGCATCGCCACGTCCTTGCGTTACTTTTATGTCTATCTGATGCTTTTCACGAATTAACTTTTTAGAGAACTCCTGAATCTCCTGATACGCACTTTTGGTAACGCCCGCCTTAGGATTAACCACAAAACCAATTTTCATACTGTTTCTTTACCTGCTCCCATTTTATAATTGCGTATCCAGTCAATGGACAACGTTTGAGATATTATGAGCGGTTTTTCCTCTTCTTCCAAACCCGCTCGTTGCATGATAGTTTCCGGTGACGCGATCAAGCTCCTTGCTTGAATCGGTGAATTAAAAATACTTCCTACAGCACAACATTTAGCTATATAAGCTTCAGCCGTTTGGGCACCTTTTACGAAAATAATTTCATCCCGTTCCAATTTATCCGCCAGCGTTTCGGTTTTCTTCGGTGATGTCGTCGGTACAAAAACAATATCACATTGAAAATTATTCATTGCTGCAAATGATTCCGGATATAATACGTCAGCACAAATCAACAGTCCCACGCGTATGCCCTGGATATCAAAGGCTCTAAAATCATGGCCGGGCGTAAGATTGGAATGCAACTCACCTTTAAAAAGATGCACTTTGCAATATCGTCCGATTTTCAGACCACGATCGAATATATATGAAACATTAAAATAACGATCTTCTATTTTCTCAACAATGCTTCCCCCAATCAAAACTGAGTCCAGCTCAATTGATAATTTTGAAATAGCTTCGATATTTTCTTCGGCAAATCGGGCTTGTTCCACATGTCCGAATCCCTCTTTGATAAAAAAATATTCCGGAAGACACACGAAATCCGGATGCATGTTCTTAATGGCATTAAAATCTTCAGGTAAAATTTTCCCAATGAGCTTTTGTTGATATAGAACTATTCGAATGTCCATAATTATTTCAATCAAAAATCGGCCGAGCCACCGATAGAACGTATACAGAATGTGCGCCTTCATGTTTTAAAACTTGTGCACAAGCATTAGCCGTGGCGCCGGTAGTAATTACATCATCGATCAAAATCAGGCGTTTTTCTCGTACTGAACAACGTATTTCGAAAACATTTTTCATGTTTTCAATTCGGTCCTGAGCATTTTTCATTTTGGTCTGCGAAACTGTATTAGACTTTCGGATCAGGGCATCCGGCCAAAATGGTATGCCGGTAAGTTTTGAAAGATGTCGCGCAATGACTTCGGCTTGATTGTACCCCCGCTCGCGGGCTTTTGCTTTGTGCAATGGAATTGGAATTAGTGCATCCGCACGCGCCCATTCCGGATGATTGACCAGATTTGGCGCAACGAGTTCGGCCATCTTTTTTGCAAGGCCCGGCGCCTGATTATATTTTAAATAGTGAATAATCGATTGCAGAATGTTGTCATAATAAAAGCCTGATCGAATTTCATCGATGTGCGAACGTTCAAGAATGCCGTATTCTACAGGCCCTTTAACGCTCTTCAGTCCGCTCCAACACTGACTGCAGATCAATGTATCATTTGCATCGATCTGACCGTCGCAAACAACGCATAACGGCGGATAAATAAATTCAAGCAAGTTCTGAATGACGTTCCTAAAAAAAACCGATGGATTCATCATAACAATATTTCCAGTTCTTGTACAAATTTCGACCGTGACAGTATACTATCGCATCCTGCTGTTTGCGCTGCAACATACAAATCTGTTTGCACATGCGACAAAAATGCAATGACAGGAATTGCTGATGTATCGGGAACCGATTTGAGTTTCTGCAATAGCTTGAGAGGTTCAAGCTTTGTTGCATTCAAATCAAGAATAACTTTTGATGGCTGTAAAAATTTAATTTCCTCAAAATTGAACTCAATAGATCCTGAAAGAAATTGAATTTCAGTGCGTTTGGCTTTTGCCGTCGCACTCAATTTCGAACGAAACATTAAATCATCTTCAATAACTGCGATCATAAATTCTTTTTTAATTTTCTGATCGAAGTATAGTCAATCGAAAGAGATAAATCCAGAAAATGTTTTGATAGAGTTTTATGAGGAATTATACGGGAATGTTGAAAATAAATTTGCTTCCTTGATGCAGACGGCTTTCGACACGAATTTGACCACCGTGTGCTTCAACGGCCAATTTACAAAATGCCAGACCTAAACCGCGATCGGTTTTTAATCCGTATTTTTTCAAGTCGGCTTGCGAAAATTTTTCGAATATTTTTTCATGGTATTCTGCCGGTATGCCCTCACCAAAATCTTCAATCGAAATTGTAACCTTTTTTGAATCATGATCATGGTGAGTAGTGAGAATGATTCTTCCCTGAGGGTGACTGTGTTTGACGGCATTATGAAGAAGATTGGCCACAACGCGATTGATTAAATCTTTATCGGCGTTGACAAGCGGTAATGATCCGTTCGAACTGATTTCGGCGGTAATATTATTTTTCTGCATCATGATACTGAACTCTTCGATATTGGCTTGCAAAACTTCCGTTATACTGAACAATTGTTTATGCAGTACGAGTTTGTTCTCCTCCATCCGGCTAATATCAAGCATATCCGAGATCATATTTAAAATGGTCGTGGCGCTCTCATCGATTTTTTTTACAATCACAATTTGTTTTTCAGATAAACTGTCTTTGGTCATCATCAATAATTCCGCACAGCCCATAATCCCAGTTAATGGATTTTTAAGATCGTGTACGATCATTTGAGTTAATGAATCCCGCAATCCTTGTAATTCCACCAACCTTTTATTTTTCTCTTCCAGTTCATTTTTACTGTCTTTCAATTGATCATGGAGGGATTTGATTCGCAGTAATGATCGTAAACGCGCCAGCAATTCGAGATTATTGATAGGTTTTGGTAAAAAATCATCTGCACCTGAATCCAGCGCCCGCACTTCATCTTCCACACTGCTCAATGCTGTAACCATAATTACGGGTAGCATATGCGTCAAGGAATCTTCACGCAACTGCCGGCAAACTTCAAATCCGTCCATTTCAGGCATCATCACGTCCAGCAACACAACATCCGGCATCTGTTCTTTGATTTGATCCAAGGCTTGTTGCCCTGTTTGCGCTGTCGATACGATATAACCTTTACGCGAAAGATAAGTCGAAAGAAACCGAACATTCAGTTCTTCGTCATCAACAACCAAAACGTGATACTGTTTATTTGATAAATTTTTTTCGCTCATAACTTCACCAAACTATGTAAATCTTACTAAACATTCGTCCGATTGTCAAATTAATTGCATCCTTTTATAAAACAGTAGTTAATGAGTTGAAATCAGGCTTGATTTTATCACGTTCATTAAATATATTCACGCGCTGAATTTAGCTTATTATTTTTTATTTTTTCATCCCAAGTTTACTTGATGTGAGATCGCTAAAAGCCGCCTTGACGGTAGCCATTTACTCTGTTATTTTAATCATTTTAGCTGATAAAGTGATTATGCCGTCATACGTTCATTTTGAAAAAGATGTGGCTGTACCTTCCGTCGTTAAACTCGAGTTTAGTGACGCTCAAAAATTACTCGAGAAAGCTGGTCTGACTTTATCAGTTAAATACCGCTTTGAACCTACTCTTCCAAAGAATCTTGTTCTCAACCAAAGCCCGGAACCCGGTGCAATCGTTAAATCAGGTCGCGTTGTACGTTTGATTCTCAGCCAGGATGAATTAATGGTGACGGTCCCTTCAGTAAAATTGACAACTTTAAGAGATGCCTCGTTCACGCTGGAATCCATCGGACTCAAGGTCGGAAATATTACGCACCAACCATCGCCTGAGTTTCCGGCAGGTGTCGTCATCGATCAGTCCATATCTTCCAACAGTAAAATCCGAAGCGGAAGTTCTGTAGACCTCATCGTAAGTCTTGGCAGCACTCTTACGGAAGCACACGTTCCGTATATGATCTCTAAAACTCTTTTAGAGGCTAAAACCATGATTGTTGAATCCGGACTGAGCTTGGGTAAAGTTACGAAAAAATACCATAATGATCTTTTACCCGGTACCATAATCTCACAATCACTGGACTCTTCACAAGTAGTTGCCCCTCAAACTGCAATCGATTTGGTTGTGAGTTCAATCGATAAGGACGATGAGTGAACAAACGAATTTGTTTTGTATGCGATTCTTTTATATCCGATTCTCAAGCGACTATTACCGGCCCAATGGTACAAACTTATCTGCTGGGCAAGGAATTATCGAAACGGAAATGGGAAGTCCATTTTATCGCTTATACAAAGGATAGTAAAAAAGAAGCTGATGAAATCCATGAAGGATTATTTGTTCATTGGCTTCCACAAAGAAAATTTGTTCCTATTTTAAATTATTTTAAAATTTTAAAGCGGCTCCAAAAAGTTAATGCTTCGTTTTATTATCAAAGGGGCCGGGATATATTAACCGGCATAACCGCTCGCTATTGTAAACGTAGTAAAACAAATTTTATCTGGGCCAGTGCAGGGGAAACCGGAGTTCAAAGAGGAAAATACATCGCCCAGCTTAACAGGAAAAACCGTTTTTTTCTAAAAAGATTTCTTTTAAAGACTGAAGCCAAAATAAACGATTGGATGTGCGAATACGGCATCGAAAATGCTGACCGGATTATCGTTCAAACTGTATATCAAAGCGAACAACTTAAGACTAATTTCGAGCGTGATTCAATTGTCATTAAATCCGGACACCCTATTCCGATAAGCGCTCAGCGATCATTCCCTTTTAAAGTGCTATGGATCGGCAGTATCAAGCCAATTAAAAGACCTGAATTATTTTTGCAACTTGCTGAAATATGTCAAGATTTAGATTGCGAATTTTGGATGGCCGGACAAATAGTCGACCAAAAATACCACACTTTGATTGAAAAATATTTACAAAAAACTAAAAAATTAAAGTTCCTTGGTGTTATTCCCTTTGAAAAAAGCCAGGAAATCATTGCACAAGCACATGTTTTAGTCAATACGACGGAAGATGGATATGAAGGCCTCCCCAATGCTTTTGTGCAAGCATGGTTGTCCGGCACAGTAACGATAAGTTTTTTTTGTAATCCGGATTCGATCATTACATCACAACAATTAGGGCATGTTTCAAACTCTATTCCTGACATCAAAAATATACTGCAGCAATGGTTAAAGGCTACAGAAAACTGGAACGTGATGAGCAATAACGCAATCCGTTATGCTCGAAATGAATTTGGATTGGAAAGCATAACCGATCAAATTGAAAATCTTATCAAAAATTGAGTGTTTAGTTGTCCAAAGAGCAAAAAAAGATATGTTTTATTGTCACTAATTTTATTTCAGAACGAGTTGGGGGGGTTGAAATACAAACTTTTTTGATTGGCAAATATCTTGCACAAAAAAAATGGAATGTAAGTTTTATCGCAGAAACTTCAGACCCGTCGAAAGTTAATACCGCTAGCAATTACGAAAATATTGAAATTCATTGGATACAGCGGAAAAGCTTGTTTTCGTTCTTTCGTAAGGATTTAATGAACACTTTAAAGAAAATTAAGCCT
The DNA here is from genome assembly GCA_019695335.1 of bacterium. Classification (NCBI taxonomy): domain Bacteria; species bacterium. Next base: position 2,811 of record JAIBAF010000003.1, on the reverse strand, counting down.
GACTGTATATATCAGCGCGGTCGATCACGATTCACCTCTTCACCTATTCCCTATTGGTTTGCCGAACAAAACCAATGTAAGATACTATACCATTGCGCTGAAGATAATGATCTGGTAAAAGAATTTAATACAACCGAATTTAAGAAAAACAAACTCAATCCGTTCAAAATCGTCCCTTTATATATCCATGCAAAATTATCAGATTATTTTTTCCAACAAACTGTTATTAAATCGAATACGATTATAGCTCAAAACACTTATCAGCTTGCAGGCTTTGAATCGTTGTATAACAAACAAGCAACTATTGTCAATTCCAGCCAAGAAGTGCCAGGACCACCGTTTCAAAAAAATGAGCGGTTTTATATTCTCTGGGTTGCAAATACTGGAAGAAGAAAACAATTAGAACTTTTCGTTGACCTTGCACGGCAGTTGCAAATTACTCGTGCTGAGTTTATTATAGCTGGAACGATGCCACACAAGAATTACTGGCAGGAAATTCAAAATCGAATGAATGGGTTAAATAACATCCGTTATATTGGTCCTTTGAGTTGGGATGAATCGAATATGTGGTTCTCAAAAGCCAGTATTTTTGTCAACACCACCTTACCGGGACGCGAAGGATTTCCTAATACGTATATTCAGGCTTGGATGCGTGAAACACCGGTAGTAACATTGCATTGTGATCCGGACGGTGTTATTGAAAAAAATCAGATGGGATTTCATTCAAAGTCATTCGAACGAATGACTGCTGACGTTAACCTGCTGATTGAAAATGAAGAGTTACGAAAAACGATGGGCCGCAATGCAAGAAACTATGCCCTAAAAAATCACGACATTCGAATGACTGTTGAACGTCTTGATAAGATTTTCTCAGCAATAGTCTAACTTATCGGAATCAAATGAAAAACTTTCTATCATTCTTTGTTAAAATCGTTTTTTCGATACTTATTTTTTTTGCTGGCGGTGAGCTTCTTGTCCGATTCTTTTACAAACCTAAACCGCCATTGTCAATACCTGAAAACAGGCGTACAGCAAAACTCAAAGATGAATACGACCCCTTACTGGGTTGGCGACACCGGCCCAATGTCAGAGTTATGCATTATATTGGTAATGATTCGGCTGAATATAAAATTAACGCTCAAGGGACCAGAAATGCTCATGAGTATTCTTACGAAAGGAATTCTAATGCTCGAATTGTAATTGTCGGAGATTCTTTTACGTTCGGACATGGAGTCAGTGAAAATGATCGTTATAGCAATATGTTAGAAAGCATGTTGGATTCAACAGAAATAATTAACATGGGCGTAAGCGGTTATGGCACCGCTCAACAATTGTTGTATTTAAAAACCGAAGGTTTTAACTATCAGCCCGATTTAGTTATCGTTGGTTTATTTATAACCAATATTGGCAGGAACTTGGATTCAATCAATCGCCCATTTTTGCAATCCAATGGAGATTCTCTAATAGTAACTAATTTTCCAATTACTCGACCTGACTCCTCTCTCACTGTTTCAGATGACGCAGGAGAAAATCGTGTAATAGGATTTTGGCAGAAGCATAGCCGCTTTATCGCTTTTTTAGTTGAAAAATTTAATTATATTTCACGTCGATTTGATCCTTTGCCTGAATATGATTCACAGCATGAAGGATGGCAGCTTTTAAGAAAGATCCTGCTGGAGATTAAAAGACAATGTGAAAAACATGGTGCCAAAACTTTGGTGGTTATTATTCCTCACCATACTTATTACGGTGGCAGCTTTGCACAATGGACTAACCAACGCCCGTTTGATCAACTTGAAAAATTTGGCATAGAAAATAACCTTGATGTTCTTAATTTGCTTCCGGTTTTTAAAGACTACGCTAAAACGAATGATTGGAACAACCTTGTAATTAAAGGTGACGGACATTGGAATCGCAATGGACATCATTTAGCGGCTGTGGCTATCAAAAATTATATTGACACTCATCAATTACTAACGAAACGAAGATCAGAATGAAAGGCATTATCTTAGCTGGTGGCGCCGGAAGCCGCTTGTTTCCTATTAGTAAAGTTTATAGTAAACAGCTCATGTATGTTTACAATAAGCCAATGATCTATTATCCCCTATCTACATTGATTTTAGGCGGGATCAAAGAAATTTTGATCATCACTACGCCCGAAGATGCCGATAGCTTTAAAAGGCTTTTGGGTGACGGTTCCCACATGGGACTACAATTCGAATATGCTCAGCAACCCAAGCCGGAAGGCCTTGCACAAGCTTTTATTATTGGTGAAAAATTCATAGGCTCGGATCGCGTGTCTTTGATTTTAGGTGATAATTTATTTTACGGTCCTCTTGATTTTTTTAAACGGGCTATACAGAATACAACGGATGGAGCTACAGTTTTTGGATATATTGTACACGATCCTGAACGTTATGGCGTCGTAGAATTTGACGAACACGGCCGTGTGTTATCCATCGAAGAAAAACCGAAAATGCCAAAATCCAACTATGCGGTTCCGGGCCTTTATGTCTATGACAACCATGTTGTGACACACGCCAAAAACCTAAAACCCTCTGCTCGCGGTGAACTCGAAATTACTGATTTGAACCGCATTTATCTCAATCAGCAAAAACTCAAGGTTGAAAAAATTGGCCGCGGCATTGCGTGGCTTGATACCGGTACTCCCCAAGCACTGTTAGAAGCAAATAATTTTATCGGATCAATCGAACAGCGGCAAGGCCTGATGATCGGAAGTATAGAGGAAGCGGCTCTCCGGCAGGGATTTATTTCCATTGAAGGTTTCGTAAAAAGCTTGGAGAATTACCC